>NZ_BAABMO010000019.1:0-68626 GCF_054767435.1 Proteus sp. MB838 | reverse complement strand
GGGGGTTCTTTGGTCGCCGAGTTATTTCGCGGGGAGTTGTGGTGGCGCACCAATATCCATTATCCGCCAGTACATTGAGCAACAGGAAACACCTAGTTAGTTAAAAAACCGCGCCTTATATCCCCGACCTGAAGGACGGGGTTTTACGGTGCTTTGGATAACAATAGCAATAACTTACTAACAAAAAAGCATACATTAAGTTGTGATCATGAATTTTTGGCTATTTTTACTCCATTATAGGTAAGAGCGACTATAATTTAACTTAAAAAATAAATTTCAGTTATGAACATCTCGGGGACAATGTTGCCCGTTCCCCTATCGCAAAAACAAAGTCTGCTTATTGATATTATGTTAATCACAGCATTTTCTACTGTGTAGCATAGTGCTCAATAGTTATTCACTACTGAAATAACCATAGTTAGCATTTTTTATTTTATCTGAGTTTTACATGGGTCAATATGAGGGATACTCGTCTTAGCGATTGCTCTCTAATTTAAAAAACATTGAACATGTTGAGGCTAATGACACTTATCTATCTTTATTGATTATTTCCATACTTTTTCTTCACCAGATCCTGACCAATAAAGCTAAATAAGTTGTATTTATTTTTACAACCTACAACCAATCTAAATAGTCTACATCAAGCTTATACAAAGAAGATCTACCAAAATAACACAGAAACACTCAGTTACATTATAAAACTAAATCAAATTGCTATTTTTATAAAAATTCAATAAATTTTAGCGAATTTAGCGCTTAGATACGTTAAACTAATACTCTGCTGTACCACTCGCCCCCCGATACATGTAGTTTAATAACAAGAAGGAGAATTGATGCCGCATTCAACCCCCCTCATTACCACCATTGTTGGTGGATTAGCACTTGCTTACATCTTAGGCATGATTGCTCAACGGCTAAAAATCTCACCTTTAGTAGGATATCTTGCTGCGGGTGTGCTCGCTGGCCCATTTACCCCCGGCTTTGTTGCTGATACCTCTTTGGCGCCTGAGCTTGCTGAAATCGGTGTTATCTTACTGATGTTTGGCGTAGGTTTACATTTTTCTTTAAAAGATCTAATGGCTGTAAAAGCTATCGCGATCCCCGGTGCCATAGCACAAATTACCGTTGCTACCTTATTAGGGTTAGGGTTATCCACTTTCTTTGGCTGGGGTCTATTTAGTGGCATTGTCTTTGGATTATGCCTTTCAACGGCAAGTACTGTGGTATTGCTACGCGCACTCGAAGAAAGAGGTTTAATTGATAGCCAACGCGGTCAAATCGCTATTGGTTGGTTAATTGTCGAAGATCTCGCTATGGTATTAGCCTTAGTATTACTACCAGCTATTGCCAATATGCTTGAAAGTAGTGACCAAACAAGTATTTCACAGTTATTAATTAACTTAGGTATCACTATTGGTAAAGTAGTTGCCTTTATTTTAATTATGATGATTGTCGGTCGTAAGCTTATTCCGTGGATCTTAGCTAAAACGGCTGCCACTGGCTCTCGTGAGCTTTTTACCCTATGTGTGTTAGCACTAGCTTTAGGTATCGCTTACGCAGCAGTGACGCTATTTGATGCTTCTTTCGCATTAGGCGCTTTCTTTGCCGGTATGGTACTTAATGAGTCTGACCTCAGCCACCGAGCAGCACAAGATACTTTACCTCTACGTGATGCCTTCGCCGTTCTGTTCTTTGTCTCTGTCGGCATGCTATTTGATCCTATGGTATTAATTGAGCATCCTCTAGGCATTTTAGCCACACTTGCGATCATTATTATAGGTAAATCCTTAGCAGCCCTAGTGCTCGTTCGTATGTTTGGGCATTCACGCAGAACCGCATTAACCATTTCAGCCAGTCTTGCGCAAATTGGTGAATTTGCCTTTATTTTAGCTGGAATGGGGGTTGCACTAAATGTTTTAGAGCCAGATGCACGTAACTTGGTTCTTGCCGGCGCCTTAGTCTCTATTATGCTTAATCCTGTTCTCTTCTCTTTGTTAGACCGTTATCTAGCAAAAACAGAAACCAAAGAAGAGCAAGAGCAACTTCAACAAGAAGAGATGGAAGAAGAGATGCCTGTGCCTGTCGATATTTGTGGGCATGCCATTATCGTCGGTTATGGTCGTGCAGGTAGTATGCTAGCTGAAAAGCTACAACCACAAGCTATCCCATTGGTCATTATTGAAAATAGCCGTAATAAATTTGCTGAGTTAAAAGAAAAAGGCTTAAACGCCGTACTCGGTAATGCTATGACCAAAGAATCGCTGGCATTAGCGCGTGTTGATTGTGCTAAATCGCTACTACTAACCATTCCTAACGGTTATGAAGCAGCAGATATCGCAGAAACAGCAAGAAAAATGAACCCTGATCTTAATATTATCGTTCGTGCTCATTTTGACGATATTATTGTTCGTGCTAACTATGATGAAGAAGCTTCCTTTATTCTTGAGAAAGGGGCAAATCATGTGATAATCGATGAAGATCAGACCGCTTCAGCAATGGCTGAGATGCTAATACAAGAAGTCGAGTTCGGTTGCGCCATTGATGACACACCTGAAGAGGGTCAACAAATTATTGCGCCCAATGCAGCGCAATAATAGAGATTTATTTTTAAAATAAAGGATTAACAAACTAAAAAAGCAACACCTTTATCGCGTGTTGCTTTTTATTTTCTTTCTTTCACAAAAGAAGAGCGCGACGACTTAACTTAACGTTCCCAGTAAGCTTCTTCTAAGCTATCTTCTTTCTCAGGCAAACCGCGAGTCAAACGTGGTGAGTGTTGGCTTAATACTTGATAGCTTACACGGTTAGCATATTTACACACTTGCGCCAATGAAGAGTAAGTCAAATAACTACGTGGGTGTTTACTCGAATTAGGTACATTAATGCGATGATAACTATTTGCCGTAATATCATGTAATAGTGCAGATAATGCCGCATCGCCAGCACCATTGGTATTCATGATTTTTTCCGGCCCTCCCATATAAGGCTCTATATGCGAATAGACTTTTTCCGGCGTTTGGCAATCTTTAAAACGCATAGCACGGCTAAACTCGTAACGATTAAATTCAGCAATTGCACCAGGAAGTAACGGATGAGTGGTTTGGCGTTTAAAATCACTCTCTGTAAAGCCTGCCATATACAATCCTGCAGGGCCTGCGGTACATAAGACTAAATCAACCCACTCTAAAGCCGCATCTGATGCTAACAATGGATCAGCATGACCTGTAAGCTCTAGGGCTTCATCTTCATTCATTGCCACTACCGAGACATGCTCTTTTAAGAAATCTCTCCACCACTGAGGATCGTCGGCAATCACGTATTTAGTACCTAATGTTAAGACAACCGGTACATCATGCTTTTTGGCATATTCTATCGCTTTCATAGTTGCCAACGGCATTGGCTCTCCCGGTTTGCAACGGACGAGATAAGCAGTTAAAACTAATGCCGATGCATCTGCAATCACATCCTCAGGAATACTTTCGGGCTGAAGTTGATTCATTTGACCAGGACTGATAGCAAAAGTACGTTCACCATTTTCAGTAATGAGGGTAAAGCAACGCCCTATTGCACCATCAACACCTTGTAAATAGTTTAAATCAGTACGGCTTGAGGTATTACATAAGTAGCGATAAGCATAACTACCAATCTGAATATTGTTACACATAGTCCCCAATAAAACAGAACGATCATCCGCTAATACGGAGTAGTTATGTAGTGTGTTACCAATAGTGCCACCCGCAAATTCATGGGTAATAAGATTATTAACCGTTAATTCGCGATAAAGGGCTTCCGCTACATCATCTTCAATAACCAGAGAGTGTCCCTGACTCAAGTTATAGCGATTGATAAACGCTTCATCTACCTTAGCTTCAATATCAACTAATGTTTGGTCGATGCCAACAATATAAGCTCGAAAAGATTCGCTCTCAGTCATATTGATGATAGGTTTTAATAATGGATCTCGTAAACTAACGGGAAAATAGTGTTTGGATTTTCTTTTGCCAGGGAATTTCATTGTGAACGATGCTACAAGCTAAAAAAGATGCGCAATGTTAACACAATATTAGTGGAGAGACAGTAGGTGTACGTCTGTACACCTACTTTTATTTGTGGATATTTACGCTGTTTTACGGCGATTTCTTGCCATATAGCCCAGTAAAACACCCATTACAGAAAGGATAAAACCAACAAATGCGGCACCGACTAAGATTAATGCACGTTTAGGCGCATCTTTCTTAGTTGGTTCATAAGGTTTTAGCATATATTTGAAAGGAACAAATTGCAGATCACCCAATTTTATTTGTTCTAACTGCTGAATATTATATAAGCGATTTTTTAATTCAGAACTGACCGTTGTAGGATCAGTAATCGCTTCTGTTATCGCTAATTTGCTACTAAGTGCATCAGCCCCCATGGCAATGGAGTAATCAGGATCATCTTTAATTTGTGCACCTTCACTAGAAATAGGCTTTTTAACCCCAGCAGCATTGGCAATTTCTAGTGCATATTTTAAGCGCTGAACATTAACATTACGCGCATTAGCAATACGCTCTAAATCCATTTGATACGCTTTTTGCGCATGGTTTAATTTACGCTCAATTTGATCATCAATTTCGTCTTTCACTTCTACCCGTACTTTAGTAGAAATAAAGCGAATATAACCTGACAGCAAATCGTAAGCTTCTTCAGAAGTTGGCGCAGTAAAGCTTAAGTTAATTTCGCCACTAAATTCTTCATCACTATTTTTACTGTCTGATGCTTTTAAATTAATATCTTTAGTAACAATAGTTTCGATTAATTTACGTTTATCCAATGGCGTAGGATCGTCCATCTTAGCCAATAAGTTTTTATAGTAATCCGTATTGACTAAATATTCTTCACGTAATACACGGGAATTGTAGTTATTGATAAATTTTTGGTAAACAGAAGAAGCATTTACGCCAGTATCAACATCAACCAAGCTTAAATCATTTAAGGTAGCTCTTAACTGCTTCATCTCATCTAACATTGGTTTTGTAATAGCAGCTTGGCTTGTCCATTTCTGGGGCAGAAAGCTCGCAACAGTAAAACCTACGATAGCAAATAAAAGTGTGATCCCAATAATGACAAATTTTGATTTATAAAGAACAGAGAATAACTCAAACAGATCGATTTCATCGTTCTGTTTTAGATAAAAATCGTCGAAATGCCCTTTATCAACTTCTGAAGATTGTGGTTTTGAAAGCTTACTATTCATTTTCCTGCCTAAATTTGTGTAATGCAGCGTCCGTTTATCAGCCATTTTAGTGCACAAGACTAAAATGGTTAAAAAATGAGAAAAGATAAGTTTATATATAACTGAAATATGATCAAATGAATATATCACCTAATCCGATAATCGTATTTAGTGAGCTTATCTATTATTTTTCACATATGTCGCGGATTATAGCTTCAAGTAAGTCAATATGCTCAACTTTATCATTCAAAGCAGGAATGTATTCATACTGTTTTCCACCACCATGTATAAAGAACTCACGGTTCTGTTCATTAATTTCTTCTAATGTTTCTAAACAGTCTGATGAAAATCCGGGACAAATAACCTGTACATGTTCAACCCCTTCACTACCCAGTTTTTCCATCGTTTTATCAGTATAAGGTGATAACCAAGGCTCACGACCAAAACGTGACTGGAAAGTCATCATCACTTTTTCTGCTGGATAATCAAGTTGCTGTTTTAATTTTTCTACTGTAAGGCAACATTCATCAAAATAGATATCCCCAGTTTTAACAAATCGTTCAGGAATGCCATGAAATGAAAGTACTAAACGATCCGGCTTACCATGTTGCTTGAAACTCTCGTCAATGCTATTTACCAGCGCTTTAATATAAAGTGGATGTTGAGCATAACTACGAACAAAATGCAGTGAAGGAATAGTTCGCATCGTTTTAAACAGTTGGCTAATACCATCAAATACCGCCCCCGATGTCGAACAAGAGTATTGTGGATAAAGAGGTAATACAATTAGCTTTTCAACACCCTGTGCCAATAATCGCGTCAGTCCTTCGTTGAGGGAAGGATTGCCGTAACACATACCTAGTTCAACAGGTATATGCGCAAAACGTTGTGCTAACGCTTTTTGCTGTGCACGGCTATAGACTAAAAGAGGAGAGCCGTCTGGCAACCAAATTTGTTGGTATAATTTGGCCACTTTAGGTGAGCGAAATGGCAAAATAACCCCATGAAGAATGGGTTTCCAAATCCACGGGGAAACATCAACAACGCGAGGATCGCTAAGAAACTGAGCTAAATAGCGCTTCACTGCATCTGGTTGAGGTGCATCAGGGGTGCCAAGATTGACCAAAAGAACGCCGTATTTAGCATCATTCATACCAAGACTCCTTAGAGCTGTTTTATTAACATAACCAAAAGTAAAAGAGTAAAGGAAAATAGTGAACTCTGTTTGTCAATTAATCGGATTGTATTCTTTTTATAAATATTTTGTAAAAAAAATCCCGGTCTAACCGGGATTGCTCTTCGGTGTTATAGATTAACCGAGGATGTTTTTCAGTTCAGCATTAATTTCGCTTACTTTCTGTGTACCATCAATTTTGTGGTACTGCGCGTTACCCGCTTTAGCTTCATTTTGGTAATAAGAAACTAAAGGTGCTGTTTGAGAATGATATTCGATTAAACGTTTACGCACTGTTTCTTCTTGGTCATCTTTACGAGTTGTTAACTCTTCACCTGTCACATCGTCACGGTTTTCAACTTTAGGTGGATTAAATTTAATGTGATAAACACGACCTGATGGCGCGTGCACTCGACGACCAACAATACGTTCAACAATAATTTCATCAGGTACAGCAAATTCCAGTACGAAATCAACATTGATACCCGCTTCTTTCATTGCATCAGCTTGTGGAATTGTTCTTGGGAACCCATCCAACAAGAAACCATTACGGCAATCGTCTTGTTTGATACGCTCTTTCACTAATGCTATTACTAATTCATCAGTCACTAATTGACCGTTATCCATCAATGCTTTTGCTTTCAGTCCTAATTCCGTACCTGCGCTAACCGCAGCACGTAACATATCACCGGTTGAAATCTGTGGGATACCATAGTTTTCTTTAATGAATTGAGCCTGAGTGCCTTTACCAGCGCCTGGAGCGCCTAGTAGAATGATACGCATCGCGTAAATCCCCTTGCATTTAATTTTTTATAGTTAAACTCGAAAACGCATTACCATACCATTTTGTGAGGTCATCGCTCAAGAAATCACGTTATCGATTGCACTTTATTTTTATCGCAAAAGAAAAAAACCACGCTCTCTTGCGCAAAGAACGTGGTTTAAATGATTGAAAACGAATATGGTTACGCGTTTTTAGCCAATAGTTGATTCACTAAACGAATAAACTGGTTTGGATCTTCTAAAGTTCCTCTTTCAGCAAATAACGCTTGATCAAGTAATAAATTGATCCAGTCCGCGAACTGTGTTTCATCGGTCAACTCAGCCGTTTGTTTGACTAATGGATGGTTAGGGTTTAACTCAAAGTTGTATTTAACTTCGGGGACTTGTTGACCTGCAGCCGCAAAAAGTTTTGCCATTTGCGTACTCATTTCATCCGCACCAGTAGTAACAATAGCAGGCGTGTCCGTTAAACGATGAGTTAATTTCACCTCTTTAACTTTATCACCTAGTAAGGTTTTTACACGCTCAACAAAAGGTGCCAGTTGTTTATCTGTCTCCTCCTGCTGCGCTTGTTTCTCTTCATCAGCCAGTTTATCTAAAGATTCATCTGCTTTGCTCACAGATTGGAATGATTTACCATCGAATTCAGTGAGATAGTTCATCATCCACTCATCAATGCGATCGGATAGCAGTAGAACTTCAATACCTTTTTTACGGAATAATTCTAGATGAGGGCTATTTTTGGCCGCAGCATAGCTATCTGCAGTGATGTAATAGATTTTATCCTGACCTTCAACCATACGACTCACGTAATCTGCCAATGAAACAGTTTGTGCATCGCTGTCATTATGAGTAGAAGCAAAGCGCAGTAATTTAGCAATGGCTTCAATATTAGCGTGATCTTCTGCAGGACCTTCTTTTAACACTAAACCGAACTCTTTCCAGAAAGTTTGATACTCTTCAGGATTATTGTCAGCCAGTTTCTGTAACATTTGTAATGCACGTTTAGTTAATGCGCTACGTAAATTACGTGTCACAGAGCTATCTTGTAAGATCTCACGAGAAACGTTCAACGGTAAATCGTTAGAATCGACTAATCCGCGGATAAAACGCAAATAGTTAGGCATAAACTGTTCAGCTTCGTCCATAATAAAGACGCGCTGTACATACAGTTTTAAACCATGTTGATGTTCACGGTTCCATAAATCCCAAGGTGCTTTAGAAGGAACATACAGCAGGCTGGTGTACTCTTGTTTACCTTCAACCCGGTTATGTGCCCAGCACAGCGGATCAGCAAAATCATGAGAAAGATGCTTATAAAATTCTTTATATTCATCATCACTGATTTCTGACTTATTACGCGTCCATAACGCTTGGGCTTTATTTATTTTTTCCCATGTAACAGTGCCGTCTTCTTCATTTTTAGTTTCTATTTCGACAGGTAGGGAAATATGATCAGAGTATTTGCTGATAATACTACGCAGACGCCAATCATCTAAATATTCGTCTTCACCTTCACGTAGATGCAGGGTAATTTCGGTACCACGATCCGCTTTTTCAATATCAGCAACCGTATAATCACCTTCACCTTGTGACTCCCAGAAAACACCTTTATCAGCAGGTTGCCCCGCGGCACGGGTACGTACCGTCACTTTGTCTGCCACAATAAATGCGGAATAAAAACCGACACCAAACTGACCAATTAATTGGCTATCTTTCGCTTGGTCTTGTCCAATAGACTCTAAAAATGCTTTAGTCCCTGATTTCGCAATAGTCCCTAAATTATCAATCACTTCATCGCGGGTCATACCTATGCCGTTATCACTGATAGTCAGTGTTCTTTTTTCTTTATCAGTGGCAATGCGGACATGAAGTTCACCCTCATTTTCATAAAGAGCTGCATCGGATAATGCACGAAAACGTAACTTATCCGCCGCATCCGATGCATTAGAAATCAATTCGCGAAGGAAAATTTCTTTATTAGAGTAAAGAGAATGGATCATTAATTGTAGAAGTTGCTTAACTTCAGACTGAAATCCTCTCGTTTCCTGATCTTTCATACTCATTTTTACCTCAATTTATCCTAATTTGGCGAAAAAAATCGATATGACTTAAAAGGTGGGGATAGTTAAGCAAGTTTCAAGGGAGCAGAGCTTAATAACATTAATAAAAATACTGAAATGCCATATAAAGAGGAAAAATCAATTACATAACAGCTAGGAATAACCGCCAAGGCAAGCATGATATAAAGCCATTGGCGGTATGTAGATCACCGCGATAAATGGTTATCACCATCATGGGCTAAAATCGCTTGTGCACCTAAATTCGCCTCTTCAATAGCATGTTTTATGGAATCGGCATGAGCAAGCACCACGCCTAAACGACGATGTCCTGCGATTTCAGGTTTAGCAAATAAACGAATTTGTCGATTTGCCTTAAGCGCTTTTTCTAACCCCGTATAGACAATATTAGTACTAGACAACTCAGGTAAAATCACCGCGGAAGCACAAGCACCTAATTGGCGAATACCACCGATGGGATAGCCTAAAAAAGCACGCACATGGAGCGCAAATTCTGATAAATCTTGTGAAATTAAGGTAACAAGCCCTGTATCATGAGGACGCGGTGATACTTCATTAAAAAACACCTCATCACCTTGGATAAATAGTTCCACACCAAATAACCCATAACCGCCCAAATTCTCCACTACTTTACTAGCGATATGTTGTGCTTTGGCAAGGGCAATATCACTCATTTTTTGTGGTTGCCATGACGCACGATAATCGCCTTTTTCTTGCCGATGACCAATAGGCTCGCAAAAATGAATACCATCAATAGCACGAATCGTGAGTAATGTTATCTCAAAATCAAACGGGATCATCTTTTCAACAATCACGCGCCCTTGCCCTGCTCTTCCCCCTTCTTGAGAATAAGTCCATGCACTAGTGAGATCTTGCTCTGAACGAATAACACTTTGTCCTTTTCCAGATGAGCTCATCACCGGTTTTACAATGCAAGGAAAACCAATCTCAACTGCCGCTTTTCTAAAAGCCGCTTCATCATCAACAAATTGATAAGGAGAAGTCAGTAAGTGTAATGTTTCTGCAGCGAGACGGCGTATTCCTTCCCTATCCATAGTGAGTTTTACTGCACGGGCACAAGGTACAACTTTTTGACCATTATTTTCTAATTCGACTAATAATGAAGTAGCAATAGCTTCAATTTCAGGCACCAAAAAATCGGGTTTCTCTTGAGTTATAATCTGTTTTAATGCCTGGCTATCAAGCATATTGACGACATAATGGCGATGAGCAACATGCATTGCCGGCGCATTGGCATAGCGATCAACCGCAATAGTCTCAATGCCAAGACGTTGGCATTCAATGATCACCTCTTTACCTAATTCGCCTGCACCTAATAACATCACTTTTGTGGCATTAGTGGTCAGAGCCGTTCCCAAAATGGTCATTTTCGATCCTTATCTCAGTCAGATAATACGCATTACGCAAACGTTTGCATTTAGTGGTAGCATAACGGAATTTAACAAAGAGAAAAATAGCCATAGTAAAATTTAAATACTTTATATTTTTTGGCTATGCTGACCTTTATGAATTTTTAAGGCATTAAGGCGCTTTCTAATCAGCGCAAAAATACAACACAATAGCCCTAACCAAATCAATGAAAAACTTACTCCTTTCACAGCATCAAATGCTTCATGGAATAGGAATACGGCCAGTAAAAACTGCATTGTCGGTTCAATATACTGTGCTAAACCAATAACGGTTAAGGTGGTTCTTTTGATTGCTGCGGTAAAAAACAGTAAAGGGAGAATAGTCACTGGGGCGGTTAAAATATAATAGAAACGAGTTAAATTGTCTGCAGAAGAAAACGCACTTTCATCTCGCATAATCAGCCAAATCATCGCCCCTATAGCGACCGGAATTAGCCACAAAGTTTCAATAAATAATGAAGTTATGACATCAAAACGAATAAATTTACGAATGAGTCCATAAATCGCAAATGCTCCTCCCATCACGAGTGCCAGTATGGGTAATTGACCATACATCCATAATTGATATCCCACTCCTGCACAAATTAATATTACCGCCCATTTTTCAGCAGGATTTAATTTCTCTTTAAGAAAGATAACGCCCAATACAATAGAAAAAAGTGGATTAATAAAATACCCCAGACTGGCGGCTAAGACTTGTTGATGCGTAAGTGCATAAGTAAAGGTGCACCAAGAGACTGCCATTGCTAATGAACTAAATAAACACATAAAAATAGAGCGTCTATCTTGGAGAACAGCACGCCAGCGAGTTCTATTTTTAATAAATAATCGAACCAGTAATAACAGGGGAATAGACCAAATAAGACGTTGTGCAAGTAACTCTAATGGTTGAGCACCGGGTAATAGCCGATAAAAAAGAGGGGTTATTCCCCATAAAATATAGGAGCAAATGGCTAATAACACACCTGACTGAGCCCACATATGACTTTCCACCAATAGCGTTAAAGAGACCTTACTATCATACGCCGAAAACGAATCAAACAATATGATCATATCCGCTACTTATCAGCGTCAAAGTAAGCGATTATCAAAATAAACCACTGAGTAAAACATAAAAAAAATCTCTATAAATAAAGTTGTATAAACCTTATTTATAGAGATCACAAAAAGACCAGAGCAAAGGGGAAAATAGGACTTACAAGCAAATAAACAAATAATCCATTAAAAAATATCTCGTACATGTAACGGCGGTTGTTTACTGACAAATTCACGCAATACTTTTCGGCTCGGTGCTGCAGCAATAGTGCCCTTTTTAGTGGTTGCTAATGCGCCACAGGCCGCGGCTTGCGTAATAATTTTTAATAAATATTGTTCATCATCAGCAAAACCATATTCTGCAACTGCGGCTAATAATCCTGACATAAAGGCATCACCTGCCCCTGTGGTATCAACACAATTGACGGTAAAGGCACTCAAGGCAACTTGTGTTGTAGGCGTCAACACTAAACATCCTTTAGAGCCTTGGGTGATCACTTTTAAACGAGCAGGATAATCAGCTAATTTTTTTAATGCATTTTCTAAGGTAATTTCCTGAGTCATCCAAGTCAGTTCATCTTCAGATAATTTCAAAATATCTGCTTTATGAGCATATTCATCGATGATCGCACGCATTTCTTCATGATCACGCCACATTTGGGGGCGTAAATTAATATCGAAACTCAGTAAAGAGTCGCTATTTTTTACTTTACTAATAGCACTATCTAGCGTCGAGCGACAAATTGGGTTAACTAAAGCAAGTGAACAAAAATGTAAAATGTCTTTTTCAAATACAGGCAGTGATTTATTGGTAAGAAATTGATCAGCAGAGTCCGCAACTAAAAAAGTAAAATCTCGTTCGCCATTTTCTTGCAACGAAACTAAGACTGTACTGGTACGATGTAACTCATCAAATTCCATTGTGCTGGTATCTACACCGAGATCAAATAACGTTTTTTGCATAAAGTGACCAAATGCATCTTCACCGACCCGACCAATAAAGCCACTTTGCTGTCCTAATTTTGCAACACCTGCAGCGACATTCACTGGTGCTCCACCAGCACATGCTTCATATTGCATATTTTGCAGTGGAATTAGGTCAACAACCGCATCACCTAAAGACCAGACTTTCATAATCTCTCCTGAAGATAAGCCACTATTTTTATTCACTATATTGTATTTTTATCAGTATTAATAACTAAAAAAATAAAGATATTGCTCGAAAAAACATCCTGATAACGTTAACATAATGGTGTACAATAATAAAGATAAATTCAAACAACACGCTTTTTAACCCTAAATGTTATCGCTAATAAGGGTGACATATAGCTTACAGAATAACTGATAAAATCAGGATAATGAGATGAAGCAACGTTTAGAACAATCGACAACTGCCCTAAATGCCTTACAAAAAAAACGTGGAGAGCAATTTTATCCTCAATTCCATTTAGCCGCTCCTGCGGGATGGCTTAATGATCCTAATGGCCTTGTTTATCATAACGGCTTATATCATGCATTTTATCAACATCATCCTTTTTCTGAACTTTGGGGGCCGATGCATTGGGGACATGCTACCAGCAAAGATATGATCCACTGGCAACATCAGCCAATCGCCCTTGCTCCGGGCAATGAGTATGATAAAAGTGGTTGTTTTTCCGGATCAGCGGTAAGTCATGAAGGTAAATTATACCTCTTTTATACCGGCCATAACTGGTTAGCAGAAGAAGGCGATGACAGCCAAATTTACCAAGCACAATGTGTGGCAGTCAGTGAAGATGGGATCCATTTTGAAAAGAAAGGCATTATCTTACCGCCACCACAAGGATATATGCACTTTCGTGATCCAAAGGTTTGGTTTCAAGAAGGGAAATGGTGGATGGTAGTCGGTGCCCGCGATGAAAAAGACCAAGGCCAAGTGTTACTTTTCTCCAATGACACCCTATTTGAAGAAGGGAAACAATGGCGTTCGGAGTACAAGGTATTAGGCAAAACCGATGATAAAAACGTCTACATGTGGGAATGCCCTGACTTTTTTCCTATCAGTGATGATAACGAATTTGCTCTTATTTTTTCACCACAAGGAAAACGCGCTGAAGGTTATCAATACCGTAATCTGTTTCAAACCGGTGCACTGATCGGTCAGTGGTCACCAAAACAACCTTTTATCATACATGGTCATTTTACTGAGCTTGATAATGGTCATGACTATTATGCTCCACAATCTTTTGTTACTGCTGATGGTCGCCGTGTTTCTATGGGATGGATGGATATGTGGAACTCCCCTATGCCTTCGCAACAGGAGTTTTGGGCTGGTTGTTTCACGCTTCCTCGTGAAATTAACTTTGATAAAAGGGCAAACCGTTTACGTATGACCCCGATAAAAGAAGTTGAAAGTCTCAGACAAACAAGAAATACGATAGAGATGACCACACTCAATAACCAAGCGCTTAAATTACTCGATAAGACACCGGCTATTGAGTTAAATTTAACCTGGTCATTAGATAGCCAAGCGGAAAAATTTGGATTATGGCTAGGAAAAGGTTTAGAGGTATTTGTCGATAATCAATCAAATCGCTTTGTGATCCGTCGCCATTATCCACAATATAATATCAGTGGATCACGTAGCACACCGTTGCCAGTAGGAAGCGAAATTAACTTACGTATATTTATTGATCGCTCATCAATAGAGGTTTTTATCAATCACGGAGAGCTGACCTTTAGTAGCCGTTATTATGCAGATGAAAATGATCGCGATTTATCGCTATTTGCCACAGATGGCAGTGCCACATTAATCGCCGGTGAATATTGGACACTATCAACGATAAGTTGAGCGTTGTAATGTTTCTATACTCTCTAACGGAAAGAGAGTCTCGTTACAGAGACTCTCGTTCAATTAACTGACAGGGGACTTGTACTGTTTTATTATGATTACGCTCTTGAATAATATGTAATGTTGCTTCTTTACCTAAGTCATAATGTGGCAACTGTACTGTGGTGAGTGGCGGATAGAATAACTCCCCCGTTCCTATCATATTGTCATAGCCTAATACAGCCACTTGCTCAGGAATACGTAATCCCATCGACAGTAAAACTTGATAAGCCAAAAATGCGATACGATCATTACCACAGATTAAAATATCAAAATCTGCTTTTTGCTGACGACAGTGTTGTTGTAACAATCCAATCACATCACGGTAATGTTCATCGCCAAATAACATTGTGTATTGACGCAATGATGACAAAGGTAAGCCGGCATCTTGCCAAGCATCTTCGACCGCTTTACGGCGAATAGGGCCTGCAACGGTATCTTCGGGTAGATAAAAACATAACGGATGCCGATAACCTTTTTCAATCACGTGTTTTATCGCAAAATATTGTCCGTGATAATCATCAGGAATATAGGTTGGAAAAGTTTGATCTTTAGCTAGGCAGTTGGCAAGTACCACATTTTTATCACGTAGCTTTTCATGTACCGTGATTTCTCGCAATCCCATTGTGGTATAGATGATACCATCTGGACGTTGAGCTAACAGTTGCCAAATGGCTTGATCATACCCCTCTTGTTCAGTGAGGTTTACAACAAATGAACTCCAGCCAAACTGACGAGCGGTACGCTCGATGGATAAAATCATTTCCACGGAAAAAGGAGTCGTTGCGGTATCAATACCAAGCACACCGATCGATGAGACCTTAGTCCCTTGACCTCGAATTTTTCGCGCTGAAAAATCGGGCACATAATTCAGTTCTTCGATTGCACGTTGGACTTGTTTCAACGTATCTGGTTTTAATAACTCAGGGTTATTAATCGCTCTTGAGACTGTCATCAAAGAAACAGATGCAAGTCGAGCAACATCTTTCAGTGACGCCATAATATTGGCTCGATTGGGTTGTTAAGTAAGGTAATTATAAATAATGCTCTATTTTACAATAAGTAAAGAGAGAAATCCACATTCTCAAGACCATACAAATATAAGTATGACAAATTATTTTAGTTAATAAACTAATCAAAAAACAATTATCAATATTAATTATACTCACACTAGATGTTTAATATAGTTAAAAACACTTACGATAAAAAACTTAGTTACAATTAATAACAGTTATATGAACTTCGTTTATAGAAGAAAAATATCTTTAACGATAAAATAGAAATATTGAAACAAAACAAAGTTCTGATATTTTATCTATAATATAATGAAAAAGTATTAATACTTTTTTATTTAATATATCCTTATTATGGCTCCGTTACGTGAATACTACTCTACATAGAAAATTTATAAATTAGTCAAATTTCGTTACTCATTTACTCTTGATTAAGAGAGGAATAAAATTGGGAGCAACATATGGAATCGATAATCCATCTGATCACTTTCGAAGATGACAGCACAAAAGTTCAACTTAAAGCAGTGCTTTCTTCTTTAGCGGCAAATGTGAAAACCTATTCAAATGAACAGGCATTTTTAAAGTACTATTTTTCATCAACTAAAGGGGCTCATAAAGAGTGCATCATAATTAACACTAAAAGTAGTGCATCGCCATCAATTGCGTTGGTAAAAGAGTTAAACAAATTAAAGAATATCATTCCTGTTATAATTATTTCGGGAGATGCATCGATAGAAAGTTGCCGTAACGCATTTAAAGCGGGGGCTTTCGAATATTTAACTCGCCCTTTAAACGTCAATGAGCTTCTTAATATTGTGTCAGAATCTTTTTTACACTATGAAAGTGAGGTTGAGCAATTCAGAACCTATATTTCTTTAAAAGATAAGTTTAGTAAACTATCAAATAGAGAAAAAGAGGTAATGGAGATGATCCTTGACGGTAACACCAGTAAAGAAGCAGCCGAAAAGCTCTCTTTATCACCAAGAACAGTGGAAGTTCATCGTTCGAATATGTATACAAAACTAAAAATAAGATCACTACCACAACTAGTACAAGAATATGATTTCTTTAAAAAATATGACTTAAGAGCCAATTAAATTTAGCCCGTATATCTTCTTTATCATTAGATGATATCCAGCGCTTGTATAACAGCTTAATCGACTTTCGTTTCATTATTATTTATTAATGAGAGTAAACTGTATTGTAAAAATATTCTATTTTTGATGAATAAGTATTGAATATGGAAATAATAAATATACTAAGCTCCATTCTGCAACAGAAGGGAAGGCTATCCTATTTTGACGCCTCCCTTTCATAAGTCATACAAATACTCCAACCTCTAACCTGAACAATTAGTATATTTTATTTTTATAATCGCCATTATTAATAACGCCCTCCCTATTCATTGTTAATAATGGCGAAACGATAAAATAAATACTATTTAATTTGACATAAATCATTTTTCACCTCTTACAGACATAACTACTATTGACAATCAATTTCTGATTTACTGTCTTATTTTTTAACTAAAAATATTACTGATTAAAAAAGAACAAAAAAGGAATCGCTGTCTCTTTTTTATGTCTAGATAAAGTACAGTAATTGTCTAGTGACTTTAAATTAATCTATATTTACCTTATAGAAAAAATAATTAAAATAACAAAAAAATCATAAACAACCTCATAAAATAGCTGATGGATGTCATAACTCTGGTTCTTTTTAGTCTATTATTTAGAAATTAATTCTCTTTATTGTTGAGCTATTTTAATATATAACAAATTTTTTCTACTCACCCACATCATAATAGGAATATCATTTTAGGAAAAAATGATTACGTAAAAACAACTAAACAAAAATAAGTATTAACACCTAAAGAATAAGTATTTTTTGTCGATTGAATATTTATCCTAGCTTAATCAATGAGCCTACTTTTTTATTCACTTATAAAATTTATTAGATAATCTTATAATTTGATCTTCATTTTCTTTTTACTTAAACGTATTATGCTAATACCTTGTGTACTCACTAATATTTTTTTGTAAAAAAAATGAATAATGAAGAAAAAAATCGTCGTCCTATAAAAGCAAGACAAACCAACTGGGCAACTCGCTGTAGTCGCTGGCTGCAAAGCAAAGGCGCTACCCCCAATGGGATCTCTTTATTTAGTATCCTATTCGCTGCTATCTCCGGTTTGTTTCTCTACTTTGCTCTCGCTCACTCCCAAGGCCTACTTCAATCAATCCTTCTTATTTTAGGTGCATTAGCTATCCAGGGTAGACTTATCTGTAACCTACTCGATGGTATGGTCGCAGTTGAAGGCGGATTAAAAAGTCCTGCTGGTGCCGTTTATAACGAACTACCAGACCGAATAGCTGATACATTGATTATTATTGGTGTAGGTTATGGTTTATCCATCACTTTTCCTATCGCTATTACCTTAGGCTGGGTAGCTACTTTCTTTGCGGTAATGACAGCTTATATCCGTGTATTAGGTGGTAGTTGTGGGTTAGAGCAGCGTTTTACGGGGCCAATGGCCAAGCAACATAGAATGGCATTATTAACCGGTATTGCCATTATCTCTGCATTTATTCCCGCTGAATGGGGAGCATGGCTCTGTTTAGTCTCCCTGTGGATCATTATCTTCGGCTCTGTACTTACTACCATTTTGAGAACTCGCCAAATTTTACGCGATTTAACACAAGGAGTTGATGAATGAAAAATGGCAAACTCTCTTTCGATGCAAAAATCATATCATCAGTCTTAGTCTCTATCTGCCGTTTTTTAACCGGGATCAGAGCCAAACAAATATCTCCGATTGAGAAAGATAAACCTTGTATTTATTATGCAAATCACTCAAGTCATCTAGATGGTTTAGTTATTTGGTCTTCACTTGCCCCCCATATTCGCCCATTTGTGCACCCTGTTGCTGCAGAAGATTATTGGAATAAAAACCGTTTACGTCGTTATCTTTCTCGTCGTATCTTTCGTGCAGTTTTGATCCCACGCCACGCGAATAAAACAAATGTTACTGAAGGAAATGGTGAAACAACAACTGCACCTCAGAAAGTAAATGCTCTTACACTGATGCAGGCTGTTTTAGATAAAGGTGAATCGCTAATTATTTTTCCTGAAGGGACTAGAGGTAACGGTGAGTCTATTCAGGATTTTAAAGCCGGTCTTTGGCATTTGTCCCGTAACAATCCACAGGCTCAATTAGTCCCTATCTATCTTGAAAACTTAAACCGCGTACTTCCTAAAGGCTCTCGGCTTGTTGTTCCTATCATTTGTAGTGCCACATTTGGCCCGCCTATTGAACCGACACATGAAAATGAAGATAAGACTGAATTTCTATTAAGAGCCAAAAGTGCGTTAGAGGAGTTACATCATGGATAGTATCAACAATGAAATTCTCTGGATCTTTATCGGGCTATTCTCCTTTTTAATTATTGCCAGTATTATTGGTGCGATCCTTGCGGCACTCAAAGGTCCTACCTCAACCATTACCAATCTTAATTCTCGAATTAAAGCTTGGTGGATCATGTGTATCATTTCTGCCGTCGCTATTAGTATTGGAACAATAGGCTCAGTTATCCTCTTCGCCTTAATTTCATGGCTTGCATTACGTGAATTGGTTACATTAACCCCGACTCATCGAGGTGATCACGAAGCACTTTTTTGGTGTTTCTTTGTCGTGCTGCCTATCCAATATATTCTCGTCGGTGTGCAATGGTATAATTTGCTAGCCATCTTTATTCCGGTTTATGCCTTCTTATTAATTCCAACACGTATGGCGCTTTCCGGAGATACTCATCACTTTCTCGAGCGCATGGCAAAAGTGCAATGGAGTGTCATGATAGCTATCTATTGCCTTAGCTACGCTCCAGCATTATTAATGTTACCGATAGAAGGCTTTGAAGGACGTAATATTAACTTATTACTGTTTTTGATGATCGTGGTACAGACTTCTGATGTTTTACAATATGTGTTTGGTAAACTATTTGGCAAACATCCTATCGTACCGAAATTAAGTCCTAATAAAACCATCGAAGGTTTCTTTGGCGGCATTATTTCAGCAAGCCTTATAGGGATGATGTTATGGTGGGCAACACCTTTCACATGGTGGGCTGCTTTTTTACTCTCTTTAGTCATCACACTCGCAGGCTTTGCTGGCGGTTTATGTATGTCAGCCATAAAAAGAGACAGTGGCGTAAAAGATTTCGGTACTATGATTGAAGGCCACGGCGGTATGATGGATAGAATGGATTCCCTGTGCTTTGCCGCCCCTATTTTCTTCCACGTTATTCGCTATTTCTACGTGTAATTCCCTTTTGAATAAATGCTGGTAATCTGCAAAATTATTACCAGCATTTCTATAAATAAATCATCGAGTTATTATCGTCAATGTAATTAATCGCTTGTTTTAACTCAATTAAAAATACCTATATTTAAGCTTTATTTTTATAAATCAACATATTAAATAAGAATAATCCCATACTCGAAATCCGACCACTTCTTTTTTTAACTTATTGTCATAGATCACATTATTACTATCTTTTAATCTAGCGTTTCCTTTTTATTTTTTTGTAGATAATTATGATCACTTGGTTACTTCTTGCTTTATCTTTATTGTTATTAGGGTTCCATCGCAAACTTGCACTTACTACTTTAGCTATAACCACCATTAGCGCATTTATAACAGGTGTTATCACTTGGTATGTACTTCCGGTTATATTGAGCTTAATTTTACTCTCTTATGCATATCGCCATTACAAAACCAATCGTCTTATTGCCACTATTGTTATTCTTGCATTTATCGCCATTATTGTTGGGTTAACTTTTCATTTTATTCCTGGTTTTAATAACTTACGCTACATTAAACATGTTCCATTAGGGCAATATAGCCCCCCTTTCTCTTTTTATTTCAATGCCGATAAAGCATTAATCCCTTTTATTTTAATGATTTTTATTCCTACATTATTTAAAACGGAACCAGTAAAAAAAGCCAATAAATATCAATGGGTTTTACTGGCTATGGCGATCCCCGCACTGTTATTATTCGCAATGGCATTGGGTGGACTCACTATTGAATTACATTTGCCACAATGGCTACCCGCCTTTATGTTAGCAAATATTTTCTTTGTCTCTCTTGCTGAAGAAGCACTATTTAGAGGAGCCATACAGCAAAGTCTATCTCGCTATTTATCTCCCTATCTTGCGCTATTTATTACCGCTATTTTATTTGGGTTAGTCCATTTTGCCGGAGGAATATTACTCATTATCTTCGCCTCATTGGCAGGTATTATTTATGGCTTAGCGTGGATGTGGAGCGGTAGGCTTTGGGTTGCTACACTCTTTCATTTTGCACTGAATCTCACTCACCTGCTCTTTTTCACTTACCCTTTTAAAATCGCGTAAGTGCTATATTATTCTGCTGTATTTTAAGTTTTAGTCTTTCCGTCTCTTTACTCGTTTAATACTAATACGAGTAAAGAGGATGGGTGAAACGTGAAAGCAGTCACACTATTAACTTATCGATCATCTTAATTTTCCCATCATTAGCTGAAATTTTTTGTTAGTATGCCCTTTATCGCTTATCTATAAATAACAAAAATTTTATACAACATATAATAACAAATAAGCCAAAATAACAGCGATTGACAGCATAAAAAATACCCACTATTGCATTGTGATAGGTATCCATCACACAAAAATAGATTATTTTTACCATGCACATTATGTGACTTTTACCTCTTTCACCATCAGGAAAAAGAATATGTTAGATCAAGAGATGATCCGTACTTTTATTCAAGTAGCAGATTGCCAAAGCTTTACTAAAGCGGCGGAGATGTTACACAAAACATCTGCGGCCATCAGCTATCGGATCAAAACCCTAGAAGAGAATATTGGTACACAGTTGTTTAATCGTACGACAAGAACCGTCACATTAACGCCGGCAGGAGAATATTTATTAGAGAAATGTCGCCAGTGGATTGTTTGGCTTGAATCAATGCCTATCGAGCTACAGCAGATGAATGCGGGAGTTGAGCACCAAGTTAATATTGTTATTAATAACTTACTCTATGATCGTACCGCCGTGGCCAGTATGTTAGCCTGCCTGCACCAGCGTTTTCCTTCTACCCAATTTCATATTACTCGACAAGTTTATATGGGAGTATGGGACGCGTTAATTAATGAAGATTACCATTTTGCCATTGGTGTCACAGGTAATGAATCACTGAAAAATAATATTAATATTTGTGCTATGGGGGAAATTCAATGGCAATTTGTCGTGGCACCAAATCATCCATTAGCCAATGTTAGTGGGGTATTAAGTGATGATCAAATGCGGATATACTCTGCCGTCAATGTTGAAGATACTTCACGCCACCTTTCCAAACGCACCGCTTGGCGTCTATCTGGACAACATGAAATTAAAGTGCCTGATTTACATACTAAACTAGCATGTCATTTAAAAGGTGTCGGGATCGGTTTTTTACCATTAAGTCTATGTAAGCCACTGATTGATAGTGGACAACTTATTGCAAAGGAAGTGAAAAATCGTCGCCATAATTCTCCCCTATCACTAGCTTGGTGCGAAGATAAAAAAGGTGCCGTTGTCAGCTATCTGGTTGATTTATTCCGACAAGGGCATCCCAGTGTGCAATCTTTTTACGATCCCCTTAACTAAAAAAGGCAAACCGAAGTTTGCCCTTGTTGATAACATTAAACTTAATGCGTTAGTTGGTCGCTGTGGCGTCAGGATTTTCTTTAATAAATAAGCTTGCCACAATACCTATGCAAATCAGGATAGCAGCAAAATAGAAGCCGGAATCCATACTTCCTGTTTTATCTGATAAAAAACCCGTTAATGTAGGGGCAAATACTGAACCTAGCATACCAATACAGTTATACACACCAAAAGATGTCCCTAATGCATGGCGTGGTGAATTATCTGCCACTACCGCCACTAATACTGGATTAGTACTAATTTTCCCTACGATCCCGTATAAGATCAGTGCACCAATCAGTACCGGCATAGAATCTGACATAGGTACAGCAAGAATAGCCACTAAAGATAACGGTAACATAATTAATAGCACAGGCTTACGACGGCCTAATTTATCAGAGAACCAGCTAAATAAGAGTGAGCCAGGAATAGCAAACCAAGGCATGAGTGATGCAATGGTAGAGATCTGTGTTCCTGTAATACCACGCTCGGTTTCAAGATAATAGGGTAACCAAGTGACTAAAACAAAGAACCCATAGATTGAACAGAAGATAGTAATATAAGCAAGGTTAATATTACGGTTACCAAATAAATCTTTAAACGTCAGTTTTGTTTTCTGTTTTGGTGCATCAGGAGCCGTATCCGTAGCTTTCGTTTTAGGTTTATCTTTTATTATCCATAACATCATCAAACCAATGATAATAATAGGCACCCCAATAATATAGAATGGTGCACGCCAGCTCATCCCCATCTCACCGACAGAAATACTAGAGATGTAGTAACCGATGGATAAACCAAACGCCATACCACTATTGATAATGGCACTACCTAGCGTAATACGATGTTTTGGAATAGCTTCTGAAGATAAACCATATTGTGGACCATAATAGAATCCTTGGAATACCCCGACCATCACCCATGCAAACATAAAGGTGACATAAGTTGGCATCATCCCTGCGATAATGGTAAATCCACCAAAGAGCACAACCCCCGTGACTAAGACTTTTTTCTTACCTAAATAGTCACCAATTATGCCTGATGGAATGTTCAGTGCTGTATAACCAATAAAGAAAATACTCATAATTGAGCCAAGTTGCGCTTTGGTAAGATCAAACTCAGCACCAATATTCACCATTAAAGGACCGACAATGGCACGGCTACCATACAGTGCAATCCAACCAAAAAAGAAAATAATCGTCAGCTTGACCCAATAAGGGACTTTGCCTTTACTCTCATTCACTTGTGCATCGTTCATAATGACGCTCCTGACAGAATGTTATTAAGACTTATAAATTAAAGTGCCAGACTGACCTTCAATAACCTGTTGAATGTTTTGTAATGCGCCAATATGAGCTTGTTGTCCTGTGGCATTTACAAAATCACTGACAGCCATGATTTTTGGTCCCATTGCGCCATCAGCGACTGCCATTGGTGCAAGTTCTTCTGGTGTTGCTTCACGAATAGCAGCTTGTTCTGGTGTTCCCCAATTTTTATAAATGGCATCAGCCTCTGTTAAAATAACAAAGTGCTCTGCATTTAACTCACGAGAAATTAAAGCTGCTGTTAAATCTTTATCTATAACGGCTTCACTACCAATAAATTCATTATTTATATTATTAACTGGAATACCTCCTCCACCGCCACAAATAACAATATGACCTTTATCTAATAAAAGCTTTACTGCCTCTATATCAATTATTTTTTGAGGTGCTGGTGAAGGAACGACACGGCGATAATATTGCCCATCTTTTTTAAATGTCCATTGATATTTATTTATTAATTCTTCTTTTTCTGCTTCCTCATAAATAGGACCAATAAATTTACTCGGCTCTCTAAAAGCCTCATCATTAATATCAACAGAAACACGAGTCATTACTGTAGTAATTGCTTGCGTAGGATTATTTTGATTGATTTTCTGCATCATCATATAACCAATCATCCCCTGGCTTTCCGCGACCAAGATAT
This sequence comes from Proteus sp. MB838, assembly GCF_054767435.1. Taxonomy (NCBI): domain Bacteria; kingdom Pseudomonadati; phylum Pseudomonadota; class Gammaproteobacteria; order Enterobacterales; family Morganellaceae; genus Proteus; species Proteus sp. MB838. The sequence continues at coordinate 44,334 of NZ_BAABMO010000019.1, read as the reverse complement.
CCAACGGATAGGCTGTAACCGCTTGATAAGCAAGATTTTGTAATGCTAACAACCCAACCTGAGGCCCATTACCATGTACTAAAACAACACGGTACTCTTGCGCTAATTTATTAATTGTCTCTGACATTAATTCAATATTTTTATATTGATTTTCAGCAGATAAAATTTCGCCACGCTGTAATAATGCATTTCCGCCTAAAGCAATAACAATTGTTTTCATAATTATCCGTTTCCGAACGTTTATAATTTCTTTTTAATAAAAAAGATTAATCTATACGCTGTTGTTGTTTAATTTGATAACCAATCCATAATCCCAGTAAAGTATCTGCACCGGAATGATGACCGATAGAGAGTATTTCCAACATATCTTTAAAAATAATCTCTTTATTTTTTATTTTTTTACCTAGTTGAATAAGATAGGTAGAAAATATTCCCCGTGTGGCGTATTCCAAATAATGTTGACTCACTATCGTAGTTAATGACGATAATGGTGGTGTTTCATTAAAAAAATGTTCAATCGATTTTTCTGGCTGTGCTAAATAATGCGCAAATAACATTCCCACCAGCATATCATCTGAACTCGGTGTTAACCCTGGACCTTTACCAATAAACATCGCCCAATTAACCGCTTTTCCAGACAATTGATGATAAAATAACTTTGTTAATAACTTAATTTCATCAAGTCGGGCGATTTGACGATAGTTTTTTAATGACCCATAGAGTCCTGTCGCTATCACCGGAGATAATAGAGAAAAAAAACTCTCTAACCATCGTAAATCTAATGTCGCTTTATCTTGTAAACGCAAATTTTCACTATCACCGGCAATCAATGTCATATTATCTGCGATTGCGATTTGATTGTTTTTCATCCGCATTTTCAAAGCGGGATGACACTGCTTAGCCAAAGAATCAAAATCGGCTTGTTTCAGTAGCCACCCCATCGGGCTTAATCCTCTTCCTTGCCGATGAAAAGTGATTAAGCGTTGCTGAGGGCAAATAAAATTCAAAGCATGTTCATAAATGCCGACACATTTAAACTCACCTTCAAAAGCAAAGATATGCTGACTGGTTTGAAGTGCTTGAATTTGCATATTGCCCCCTGACGACCGTGTTATTACAAAACGTGATTAAGCTTCAATGCCTAATTCTTCTGCCAGTGCCACTATCGCTTTTTCAAAACAGCCTAAAGGTGCACGTACCGTTCCTGCGCCAATTTGCCCAACCCCCGGCTCTTTATGAGCAATACCCGTATTAATTAGCGGTGTAATACCCGTTTCAACAACTCGACGAGCATCTAAACCTAAACACGCACCTTGGAAATCCCAAGTCGGTATTTGTAGCATCATATTACGAGCAAGGTAGATTTCAGCCATCTCTTCTGTCACTTCACGTGCTGCATCCATACCACCCGATGCCCCGACAAAGCGGGTTACTCCCGGAGCTGCAACCATTGCTGCACCACCAATACCGAAAGTTTCAGTAATAGCACTATCACCAATATCAGGGTTGGCATCTGCTTGGCTAAACCCAGAGAAGAATAATCCCTGTGGCGTATTAACAGGTGCTGTAAACCATTGATCACCCATACCACTTATTTTGATGCCAAAATTACTACCATTACGCGTCATTACCGTCACAATCGTACCTTGCTTAATTTGTGCTCCTGCGTCCATCGCCGCTTTACAATAAGCCATGGCTAAATTAAGGAAGAATTGGTCAGTAATACTGAGGAATTTGGTCACTTTAGTTATCTCAGCCGCATCTAAATCCAATGTGCTAAGAATTGGCGCCAGCTCTCGTAACAATAGTGCAGAAGCTGCAATATTACGTTGGTGGAATTCATCCCCCATCGTAATGGCTTGACCCATAATTGCCGTAAGGTCTATCCCATTCTCAATGGTGGCTAAAGCTGCTTTTAATACCGGAGCTAAGCTATTACGCATCCAATGCAAACGTTCTTGTACATCAGGACCATAAGCACCAAAACGCATCACTTTACCAATACCTTCGTTCATATTGCAGTAAGCATAGTTACCGTGAACATGGTTTTTAATCACTAGCATTGGCATATGAGCAGAAGTAATACCGCCCATCGGCCCTACTGCATTGACATTATGGCAAGGAATAAACTCAATCTCCCCCGCCTCTAACATAGCCAAGGCTTGCGCTTCATTTTCAGCCCAACCTTCAAATAAGCTAGCACCAATACAGGCGCCACGGACAGGGCCACTCATTTCTTGCCAAGTTACAGGAGGTCCCGCATGCAGTAATTTTTTTCCTGTTGCTAACGTTGGCACTACTTCTTTTGCTAAACTCACATCACACCAGTGAGGACGGGCTTCACGGATACGTTCGATAACTGCTTCATTCGCTTGTTCGATAGTTGAGTACATATCTGCAATTCCTTATTTCAATTTCTTTAATATTTCAGCCAGTTTTTTATTACCACCTGCGACAGGTGCCCATTGATAATGAACAACAGGCGTACCACTGGATTGCAGATCGTCAGCAAAACTGCGTAATCCGGCGTTGATCACGGAGATCCCATTTAAAAGTGGTGAAATTTCAGCAGCGGCTTCTACTGGATGTGGCTGGATTAATTCTTTGGCTAACAGTACGACTTCTGGCAAGGTATCCATCACAATAATACCTGCATCTTGTAGCTGTTTTTGTTGCTCACTACGGTTTTGAGGATCTTCCTGCGTACCGGTAATAGTGGCGATAGTGATCAGTGGATTAGCTTCACCACGTTTTTCATTTAGTTTTTTAATTTCTTGAATTAATGCGCCTGCTGGATCTGACGTTGCACCATAACCAATCACAAAGTCGACCAGTAATACGCCAATATCATGCTTATTACTTAATTCACTAATAAATTTATTGCGAGTAGAAGGATCTATCATTGGATGGGGTTTGCCTTGGGTATAAAAATCATCGCCCATATCAATAATTTTATGCCCTTGTGCATCGAGCATCGTACCTTGCTTATGTTCGTTATCTACCGCCACATTGAGTTGCTCAGATAACAACATCGCGCATTCTGCCGCTAATGTTCCACCCGCATATAATCCAATAATCTTTTTACCTGTCACTTTAGGTAACTGAGCAGCACTATCTTCAACACGTGCTAACGTAGCCGCAATACGCGCCGTTTCGTCTAAGGTGCGAGTAAAATAGATATTATCGTCTTGATATTTCTCTGGTGTTGTTCCTAAGAATTGCGCCACTATCGGTTTATTATGACGCTTCATTTCTGCAATGATTTTTTCACGTACTGCAGGCGCGGGAGGTTTAGAAACAAAAGCAATCACACGGGTTTGAGGATCTGCCGCCAGCATATTAATAGCCGTGATAGCACTAATGCCACCAATTTGCTCGCTGAGATCTCGTCCCCCCAGACCTATTGCATGAGAAACCCCTTGGCGTTGTAATACAATTTGTGAGGTGATCTCTTGAATTCCTGTCCCTGATGCACCAACGATACCAATAGAGCCTTTCGGTGCAATGTTAGCAAAGGCTAAAGGTGCGCCAGCAATATTTGCCGTACCACAGTCAGGCCCCATGACTATCAATCCGTTAGCGGCGGCTTTTTCTTTTAATGCTTTTTCATCAGCAATAGAGACGTTATCGGAAAATAGCATCACATTACAGCCATCTTCTAATCCCGTATCAGCTAATTCTGCCGCATACTCACCGGCAATAGAAATAAGCAACATATTAGCGTTAGGACTTTTTTGTTTAGCCGTACGCCAGCTACGTACAGTGGTTAATTTATTACCACTTTTTTGACCGTTAGCAATATCAGCTAAGGCTTCTTCTAACGCACTGGAGATAGTCTCGATAATAGCGGGATCGTCTGATTCAGCTTTAATCGAAACACAGATATCATTAGGTGTCACTTCGTTAAAAATGTCATGCCAAAAACCGGTGACATCAAGGAGAGATTTATTCGCTGGTGTTCCCATCATGACGGAAATTTCTTCCACCTCAGGGGCTTCACTTAATTTTCGGGAAATTATCATCAGGCTGACGGAATCCTGAAAGCTCCCTTTTTTAATAAAAGCATGGATCATTATAATATCCTTAACGCATTTAATATATGTAACTGCACATATCTAGTTGCATTTCGTTTTTTTGATAATAAGAAGCCTATTTACTTAATAGCTTAAGTAATATAAATAAAATTCGAGATAGACATGTTTGAAACTCTGTATACAAACATACTGAATAAATATCAAAAAGTAGAGTGATTAAAGTCACAGTTATTTATTGTAAAAAATTTTTATTTAATCAGTCGTTATTTATTAAATAAATTATAATGAGTGGAATGAGTAAAAATAAAAAACAACAGATTGAGTAAATTAATTTATATAAAATAAATTAATCATATAGTTAGCCATACCAAATGGTATGACAAATCAAGGGATTTATAATAAATTTAACAAACAAGTAACATAACGCAGTTAGCCGATATTATCAACAAATAAAAAGCACTTTATTAATAAACAAAGTGCCTTAAATAATTTTCATATAAATAAACATAAGTCTACACTTTACTTTTACACCCTTGTTAAAAACAATATTATTGAAAAAAAGCAAAAATAATGCCTATAAAAATAATATTTATAGGCATTTTTAAATTAATAAGTTTTAAATAAATTCAAGAACAAATTAACGTTGTGAATCTAAAGTTTCATTATTCTTTATAACATCTTGAGCTTTACTATAACTTTCAATTAATAACTGATAAGCAGGGAATATTTGGGTATAAGCTTGAGCCCATTCAGCGGCATCTGCACGGTTCCAAGTTTTTTGCATTTCAGAAGCCACTGCTGCCGTATCCATAGGCACAACACCGGCTTGAACAATACGTGCTAAGGTAATTTCTTCTGCCATTTTGCTATACGTTCCTGATGCATCAATCACAGCAAAAACTTGATAACCTTCAGCAACAGCACTAATTGCTGGGAACGCCATGCAAACACTCGTAATAGTACCAGCAATAATTAATTGCTTTTTACCCGTTGCTTTCACAGCTTCAACAAACTCAGGGTTATCCCATGCGTTAATTTCACCTTTACGGGCAACATATTTAGCATGTGGTGCATTTTGATGAATTTCTGGAATTAATGGGCCATTAGGACCTTGAGGGACAGAAGCCGTTGTAATAACTGGCATCTTCGCTAATGTTGCCATTTTTGCTAATACCGCAGCACGAGCACGTAATTCCGTCATTGGCATATCGCCAACGGTTTGGAATAAACCACTTTGGTGATCGATCAATAACATAACAGCATCATCTGGATTAATAACTGGACGTTGACCATTGAAATTTGCAGGAGTACTCATTTATTTATTCCTTCTAATTAACAAAAACGATTATTAACAATATGAAGAAGATATAAGGAAATAGCGTTAATTATCTCCTCGCTCTCGATATAATTAACAATAGTCAATTAATTAAAAAGTCGGTAGTAGCAATAATGATAAACACTATTCTAAAAATAGAACACTGAAACACTTTTGTCATTGTTCTATTTTTAGAATAATGAAACCTACTTTCCCCTCTACTCAAATCAATATAGCTCATTAGAATACCACCTATAGAAATTTTATAGGAATATCATTATGAAAAAAATTATTGGTGTTTATAAAGCGCCTCGTCAACATTGGGTCGGTGATGGCTTCCATGTACGCTCACTATTTAGTTATGGTGATCATGGTAAATATTTAAATCCATTTTTATTATTAGACAGAGCCGGCCCGACTGATTTCCCTGCCTCTCAAGGCCATAACCGTGGTGTAGGCGAACACCCTCACCGTGGGTTTGAGACAGTGACTATTGTCTATAAAGGGGAAGTGGCACATCACGATTCTACAGGTGAAGGAGGAGTGATTGGCCCTGGAGATGTACAATGGATGACCGCAGCATCAGGTATATTACATCAAGAGTATCACTCTGATGCCTTTAACCAAGCGGGAGGCATACTTGATATGGTGCAGTTATGGGTAAACCTCCCATCTCATGCTAAATCAGCGCCTGCTGGCTATCAGTTACTCAAAGAGAGTGCTATTCCAGTGCTTCCATTAGCGAATGATGCCGGACAACTGCGCGTGATTGCGGGGGAATATCATCAAACTCAAGGGGCGGCAAAAACCTTTTCACCTGTTGACGTTTGGGATATTCAATTGAAAAGTGGTAAATCTACGACCTTACCAAGCAAAAAAGATCGCTATGTGGGATTAGTGATACTCCATGGTAGCGCCTATCTTGATAGCCAAACTCAATTAAATACGGGTGATTTGGTTATTTTAGATAATCAAGGTGGCTCAATTAATCTTGAAGCCATTGAAGATGCAGTTGTGTTATATCTTAGCGGAGAGCCAATTAATGAGCCTGTAGTTGGTTATGGTCCATTTGTGATGAACAGCAAAGATGAAATTAGGCAAGCTATTGATGACTTTAACCAAGGTAATTTTGGTCGTATCCCAAACGAAATATGATTAATACTCTCTTTGCTCTATAACTTTTATAACAAACGGCTGCTCACTTAGAGCAGTCGTTTGTATCTATTTTTTACTCTTTATATGGAGCCATATTCTGCGCTAAATAATCTAATAACACTTGAATAGCAGGTAATAAACCTTTTCGTGACGGATACACGGCATGAATAACATCTTTAGGAAAACGCCACTGTGGTAAGACTTCCACCAAAGAGCCATCTGTTAACTCTTTCTCTACGACACTCAATGGTAAACGCGTGATCCCAAGTCCCTTTAATGTTGCTTTATATAAGGTCATCACATCCGTTGTCGCTAATTTAGGTGTAACATGTTGCGTTGAAACGGTACCATCATTATGGGTAAGCGTTAGCGTATACTGCTGCGAATGTTCGCTATTAGCTAAAATAGGATAATCAGCAAGTTGCTCTGGAGAATCAGGCGCACTGTTGGTTGCAAATAATAGCGGATTAGCAACTAAAACACGGCGAGAATAGCCTAATATTTTCATCGTTAAGCCAGAATCATCCAAAGGTAATGCTCTAACTCGTAAAGCTAAGTCAAGACCTTCACTGATCACATCCACAGGGCGGTTAATCGCTAAAATTTGTATATTGATATCAGGATATTTTGCCATAAAATCCACCAAAATATCTTGAATATAAATTTGCAGTAATGCAACTGGGCAAGAGAGTTTGATCGTGCCGTGAGGGTGCCCTTGTGCTGAACAAATAACCTCTTGAGCAATCTCCGCTTGTTCAACGACATTTTTACACTGTTGGTAAAAAGTTTGCCCTATCTTAGTGACATGAAATTGACGAGTTGAACGATAGATCAGCGAGACCTTTAGTCTCTCTTCTAAATCAGCAATACGACGACTAAGTTTTGATTTAGGAATACCTAACGTTTCGGCCGCTTGTGAAAAACCGCCAAACTCCACCACTTTAACAAAATAATAGAGGTCATTTAGATCATACTTCATCGCCTATTACCTATTTAATTGTCATTATATAAAAACTGAATTGTTTCAGCTTCGGAAATTATGATACATATATTATGATCTATTTTCACGCTAATAATATATTATAGGCTGATATTTTAGTAAAATAAAAATAACCATTAATTATAGCAATATAATATAAATAAAAATGGAGATTATTTTAATTCTGTGATGCTTATTTTTAATTACATAACACAATAAAAAATAAAAAAACAGGGATAGTTAAAAAGATTATTACTATTTAAATTAATTTAACACAAAACAACTAGCCTGAGTAAACAATAAATTACCTAAACAATAAATTACCTAAACAATAATGACTATAAAACAAATAGTTACTTAAAAACTTAATTACAAACCAAGATGTTAAGATTTAATTTTATTTTTATGATATTAATCAATGTATATTTAAAAATATGTTAATAAGATTATAATTAATAAAAATACTTATTTACATAATCTGTCACTTACAATTATTTCTTACACCTGTTTTTAATGGAATAACCTGATGAATAAATTAACTCCATTACGACCTATACCTACCTTAATTGCTGTTGCTATTACCCTTATCATTTGGTTTGTTATCCCTGTTCCCCAAGGGGTAGATCCCAATGCTTGGCACTTGTTAGCGCTGTTTGTTGGTACTATTGCGGCTATTATCGGCAAAGCCTTACCTATAGGGGCAGTATCTATTATTGCTATTGCGCTTGTTGCCGCAACAGGCGTCACTAACCCAGACTCAACTAAAGGCGCGATTAATGATGCATTAAGTGGCTTTTCCAACAATCTTATCTGGTTAATCGGTATTTCTATTATGGTTTCAATGAGTCTTAATAAAACCGGATTAGGTGCTAGAATTGGTTACTATTTTATTTCGTTATTTGGTAAAAAAACCATTGGTATCGCTTATTCTCTAGCTATTGCAGAAACGATCCTCGCCCCTGTTACGCCAAGTAATACAGCTCGAGGTGGCGGGATTATTCACCCAATAATGCGATCTATTGCCGATAGCTTTAATTCAAAACCCGAAGAGGGTACTAGTGGTAAGATTGGTCGTTATTTATCGCTAGTCAATTATAATATCAATCCTATCACCTCAGCGATGTTTATTACTGCAACCGCGCCTAATCCTCTTATTGTAAGCTTAATTATCGGTGAAACAGGGCCTGAAAATGAGTTAACTTGGTCAATGTGGGCAATAGCGGCTTTTGTTCCCGCCATTGTTTCATTATTTTTAATGCCGATTGTGATCTACTTTTTATATAAACCAGAGATAACCCATACGCCGAATGCTCCCCACTTTGCCAAAGAGCGTTTAGCTCAATTAGGCCCTATTTCATTGCCAGAAAAAATCACTTTGGGAGTATTTGCACTGTTATTAATTATGTGGGCAGGAATACCCGCACTATTATTTGGTGATGCTTTTAGTATTAATGCGACTACTGCGGCTTTTATTGGTTTATCAATCTTATTATGTACTGGCGTATTAAATTGGGATGATATTTTAAAAAACAAAGGTGCATGGGATACCGTGGTTTGGTTTTCCGCATTAGTAATGATGGCCTCTTTTTTAGGAAAATTAGGTCTAATTAAATGGCTCTCATTAAGTGTGGGTGCCGGTATTGATAGTATGGGGATAAGCTGGGTAAGTGGTATGATATTACTCGTGCTGATTTATGTCTATTCTCACTATTTCTTTGCTAGCACCACGGCTCATATTACCGCCATGTTTGCTGCATTCTATGCCGCAGGTTTAGCTCTTGGCGCGCCACCAATGTTATTAGGACTTATTTTAGCTTTCTCTTCTTCATTAATGATGTCTTTAACTCATTACGGTACAGGTACTGCACCGATTATTTTCGGCTCAGGCTACGCGACCTTAGGTGAGTGGTGGAAAGCAGGTTTTGTTATGAGCATTGTTAACCTCATTATCTGGATAACCCTTGGTAGTTTATGGTGGAAGGTGCTGGGGTATTGGTAAAATAATAAAAACCAAAATATGATGCCTAATCAGTCTGTTAGGCATCATATTAACTAGCGCCAAAGTTCACACTTTTCGACAATCGTCTCAGAATGATAATAACTTTCTTTATAGGCTATTCCTTCTTGATCAAAACAATCATTTATATCCTGAAAAAAATAATTTAATTTAACTTTAAAAATATAAGATAATAAGTAAATTACATCCACATGAATATTGCACTCCCCATTTTCAAAGCGTGATTGATGTTGCTGGCTTACTCCTAATAAAGCACCAAGCTCACTACCCGTCATACCATGTTGTTGTCTTAACATTTTTATTCTTGCGCCAACTATCTTTGATATTTTTTTATTCATAATCGCCTCGAATGACAAAACCATATCGAAAAATATATTATTATCACTCATATAAGATATTTACTGTTGCTGTTGAGTTAGCACTACCAGGCGTTATTTTATTACCTGTTTTTATATATCTTGCTTTCCAACCAAATATATAATCACCGGAGGAGACCCCATTTTGTAGACTATTTTTTGTATTTAGTTTTATCGGGTTATTGTTTTATCTAATAACTGAATGGCAACACCAGTGGCTCGATTAGTGCCCGATAGGTTTAATTTCCCTGTATTTGCATCTATATATCCAGCACTACTTGTCACTGTCGCTTTAATGTTAGTGCCAGCCGCACAGTTTAATGTAATAGGAACATCTACACTTTTACTGACATCACCAATATTTTTAAATTGAGTATCATACCAAGTCCCCATATTAATATTATAATTTGATGATTTTGCAGTACATTTTAATGAATTTATCTTTATTGCATTAAGAGGCAAATAAAGTGAAGTTAAGTTCCAAGTTGTGTTTTTAGGTTGTGTATTATTTTGTACTGCTTGAGCAATCTTGCCCCATTGAAGGCTTCCTGATTGCGTTACTCTGCCTGTTTTTATAATTTTGACTGTCCAATAAGGGGTAAGAAGTCGATAAGAATTGCCACTTGGGTCCTTTGGGGTCAAATACGTTGTATTTAATGCACCTATTCCAGCAAATTTAACCTGTATCCCAATACCCGCAATATTGGTCTGTGCTATTTTATTCGCATTAGGCAACCAGCCATTAGTATAATTGGCAGTGATTGATGCGTTCCCACACCGCCCATCGTTACCTGAAAAAGTTGTTATAGGCCCATTGGCATAATTAATCTGAAACTCATCTAATACTCTTGTCCCTATATCATCATATTGAATTGAATAGGTTTTATTGGGGATCCGAGCCTGAATATTTTTTAAATTAGGATTCTGAATACAAGCTGCAAAGACGTCAGCAGAAAAAAAGAAGATTGTACCTAATAAAAAAAGTCTTTTACCCATCAAATGGTTCATTTTTATTACCTACCATATTTGATATTTTATTTTCTATTTCTACTTTCTCTTCATCATCTAATTGAAAAAGATCACTTAAACTAATACCGAAAAAGCAAGCATATTGATAAAGCCTATCTAGACTCACTCGATTAATTCCCCGTTCATATCTTGATTGCTGCTGTTGACTTATACCTATTTTCTTAGCCAATTCACTTAATGTGAGGCCATTTACTCTACGGTAATAAGCGATTTTTTTTCCTACCATCTTTGATGCTGGATAAGAGCGATTCACTTGAAACCCCTTTATGACACATTTAATTATAAATAAGAGTAAATTCAAGATGGCTCTTAAATGATCCCACCGTTATATTATTTCCATAGCCAACCATTCTTGCCGATAAAGCAAATTCAGCATTATGGTTATATTTATTAACAGCCGTCATTAATTTATCATTATTTTTTACAATACCTTTATTATTTTGCATTGCTAAATTTAGTGCTATATCTTTAGCCGTCCCACTATTAATAAAATATTCCGAATAATTAGGAACACTTTGGCCTCTTAAAATCATAGTGACTTTCTCTGTATTAACTGGGCAATTTTTTAATTTTATAGAAAAATCTATCCAGTCTGATGCTTGACCATTTTTAATATTTCTAATATTGATTTTTTTTAAATCAATTAAGTGGTTTTTCGTTTCTAACTCACAAGGTGAGGCTACTACTGATCCATATACATTAATATTAACAGTATTGCTTAATGCGATAGGAGAATATGAAAATAATAAAAATAACGTTAGTGATTTCCACATAACACCCTCTTTTTATTGATAAATAAGCGTTGCTGTTATTTTGGCGGACACCATCCCCGGTGTTGCATTACCTAATTTACTAAATGCTCGTGTTCTTAGTGGAACAGTAACCGATGGTTTACCATTAACCGCGATATATAAATTTTTTCCATTACCTAATGGAATTTCGCCATTACTGTTTTTATTTTGTAATTGAACGGCAATATTTTTTGCCGTCCCCTCATTTTTATATAAATTATTCACATCTGCATTATCAGGCGTTCCAGAAAAAGTCAGCTTTACTTGATTTACCCCCGGAGAGCAATCTATTAACTTAATATTAAAATCATTCCAAACAGAACTAGAGTTTACTTTATTAAATAAACTTTCTGGCATTTGTTTCAAATCAATATTAATATTTTTACTACCAGAAACATTACAAGTCGCGGCTTTTATATTTCCAGAAAATTGAAGTGTCACAGTACTTCCTGCAGATGAAAAAAAACTTATTCCAATAGTAGTTATAAGAAGGGAGAGCCTCATTACTTTTATCATTTTACTTTCCTACAGGTAGCAAACATCAATAGCTATAAAAATAACCATGTTTGATATTTAAATTAATTAATAGCAAGTTACAGTAGTTTTATAGAGCCCTAAATAATCTGGAATATCAGATAGATCATAATTTACCTGACAGCTTTCATTGTTGTATTTAATAGTAAAGTTTCCTTTCTGTTTTAGCCCTGATAAATAAACTTCCCCATCATTACCTACAATACTATTTAACTGACTATTGTCTTTAAAAATAGCTTGAGCGCCAAATGGTACTGGCTTTTTGTTTTCCAAATTTATCGTCATTAATACACGATAGCCTACATTGGCTGAAAAATTCGCTTTTACTAAAGCCCCTCGACTCGGTAAAACCGTCTGACTGGTAAGTTCCATTTCAGCATTCTCTGGCAATCTTAATGTATCGATCTCGACAGTATTTTTACGATATGGTGTGACATAAGGAACTAATGCATACCCTGAGTTATTAGTCCTAACTCCCGCTTGATTTAATATCGTAATATCACCCGCATTAGGAATATCTACGATTGCCGCGGTTTCTCCCAGTTGCTGTCCAAAAACAACTCCCTGAGAATGAGCAACGACGCTACCGCTCACACCATAGTAAAGATTATGATTATCTTTGCTATAACTGTACCCCCCCGTAATATCACCTAGTTGGCCTTTGTAGGATGCATTGATATTTCCAGAAGATCCTTGATCTTGATTGGTAAATGCTTGTTGCACACTCCAATTTAGTCGATTATTTAACTGAGATGCCGATATACCTACACTTCCTGTACTTGAACTATTATTGTTACTATTCGCATTAAAATTATAATAAAAAGTATTATCAAATACGCTAAAGGGCACATTCACCGAAAAAGCCAACAAATGTTCATCATCATTTTGTCTTTTCTGATCAGAAATATAAGAATGATTAACTGTATTTTTATTGTAGGTATAATTTATTCCATAGCTGATACCTTGCCAGCTATTATTATAACCAAGTGTTGCTGATTGTTTTTTGCTTTTGCTGTTCCAATAATCCTCTTGTATATATCCGATAGCTAAAGAGCCATATTTATCACCTAAATTTTGATTAAGTGTTATCTCCGCACGATGACGGCGTTGCTCAATTTCAGGGCTATAATGAGTACGACGAAAACTATCAAACACTTCAGATAAACTATAAAAGCCACTCGTTGAATAGCGATAACCTGCTAAAGCAATATTGGTTCCTATATTGTTCAAATTCTTATTATATCTAAACCGATAAGACTGACCTTGTTGCTTCCTTCCATCATTAAAAGTTGACTTAGCCTGTGTAACATCAACAGAAACAGCACCAAATGAGCCTAAATTTTTCCCAACACCTAGGGAGTAAGATTGATAATTTTGACTCAACTGACTTCCCCCATAAGCAGTAGTGCCATAAGGTAAACCATAAACTAATGTAAACTGACCAAACTTCGTTTTATCTACATTATTATCATAAGCACGATATTCACCGCCCGTTACGCTATAAGTGAAATGACCTTCACGCTGTAATACAGGTAAAGAGGCGAAAGGTACGATTTGATGTTGCTCACTACCATTAGCACCCTTAATCGTAACGTATAAATCCCCACTACTACCTGATGGATATAAATCATTAATTTCAAAAGGGCCAGCTGCCACTTCAGTTTGATAAATAGTATATCCATTTTGTTTGATAGTTATTTGCGAGTTACTTTTTGCAATCCCTCTAATGATAGGCGCATAGCCTCTTAAACTTTCTGGATACATCTCATCATCTGTTGATAATTGCATGCCTCGAAACGGAACACTATCAAAAACATCAGATGAAGATATCCCATCCCCTAGTATTAACTGACTTTTTATTTTATTTATATTTCTAGATAAATAGGTATAAAGGGTGTTCCACTTCCCTGATTGATTACTTGTACTCGACCATGTTGTGTAGTTTCTTAAACGCCATGGTCCTAAATTTAAACCTGGTCTTAAATTTATATAATTTGAAGTTGTATTTGAACTGCCATTCTTACGATCATAGTTTTTAGAACCACTATAACTATAGTTTAGTAATAAGGCATTTATACCATTATCAATATTATCTAACTCTATATATCCTCTTGGGTTTTTAGATAATGCAATTTGCGGAATACTTAAATATAACCTTTGTGAATCAAAATCTAATTCACTTTTAGCTTCTGGTATCGCAGACAAATTGACACAGCTAGTATATTCAGAATAAAGCCCAGGATAATCTGTTGTTTTAACCCCAAAGTCATTTAGATCATTTACTGATAAACAAGGTTTAAGCTGATTATTTTTATCTTTATCAAATCTAATATTTTTAGTTAAAATTAAATTAGTGTTAACATAAATATCAACATAATAGTCACCTGCTAGCTGTTGGTTATTCTCAAAAGAAGATAAATCAATAATATCTTTATTTGGCAGCTCTAAAAAATCTGGATCAAAATAGATATCATCTAAATTATTATTTTCTGCATATAATAAAGCTGCATAGCCTAAGTATAAAATGAGGCTAATACATACCTTACTTATTTTCATATTAGAAACCTAATTATTATATTCTAACTTCGGATAAATCCACATTAGCCCCATAATCATTAATAAGCTCCCAGCTTATAAGACCATGTTCATTATTATCATTTATATCAAATGATTTAGTTGAAAAAGGTTTAGCATAAGAAACATCATCAACCAATTTTCCATTGAATTTGATTGTTTGAAAATTCATAAAATAAGGTGTGGGATTATAAACTATGACTTTCCCTCTTTCTTTTGACCAAGATAATTTCTTTTGTTCTTCTTCAAAATTAACGTCTTTTAGACTTTTAGGTCTATAGATCAATTTCATTTGCGTTTTAAATGCAATTTGTAATGAATTTTCTGTTTTTTCTGTAGCAGGGATCGTTTTTATATTTAACCAAAAAAGAGATTCTTGATCACTTGGTAGCCCTTCTTCTGTTAAAAAGATCCTCAATGTATTCTCTTTATCTGGATTCAATCTAAATAAAGGTGGCGTGATCGTAAATTTTGACTGTTTTTTTCCTCAAAATCATCTATCCATGACTGGATCAAATAAGGCATTTTATCTGGGTTTTTCACGTTAATGCTGACATTCTTATTGCCTTCATTATAAATTACCCTTGTGCCACTAATAATAACACCTGCATAAGATGTATTAATAATAAATAAAGAAATAAAAAATAGAATAATAGACTTCATATTATCACCATAAAATGATTGTATAATAAGGTTTAAATCCCTTTAAACCTTATGACTTACCTAGTTATTTTTAATTATAATTAATAGTAAATGTTGCATTCGCATTTGCTAAACCCGCAGTGACAGAATCTGTTTTAGCAATATAACGAGCTCTAAAGTCTAAATTATTTTCAACACCTTCTTTTAATGGATAAGTTTTAGATGCGGTAAATAAAGGGACAACGGTATTTGCATCATCCGTAATTTGAATACCGACACCTGTTGCCACTCCCGACTCTTGTTTTAGCGCAATAACAGTATCGTCTCCAGAATAAGTCTCTGCATCAAATTTAACAGATGCAGTACTTACTGTTGCAGGGCAATTAATTAATTTAATCGTAAATTTAGTTGCCGCAGCAGTAACTCCGGCACTAGGTAATGCTGTTTTAGATACCTTACCTAAATTAACTTTTAGAGCATCAGATCCAGCTGCTAATTCACATGCGTTATCGATAATTTCTCCTGTAAAATCGATTGTCCCATCTGCAGCTAATGCATTATTCGCGACAAAAATAGACGTTGTAGCAATCAACATTGCAATAAAGCTTTTTCTCATTTATTTCTCCAAATAATTATTTTAAACACATTGAGATAATAGAAATAAGATTAATTAACTCAATACGCGAGTATTATCTATTTATTATTTGAAATAAACAAGTTTCGGTTATTACAGTATAATGTTGATAACATTTTAATATTAAATAGTGTTATTAACTAATAAAACACAGTATAAGTTAAACAATATTTTTTACTTTTAATAAATCTTATTTTTAATAATTTGAAACAAAAATAAAAACAAAAATAAAAATAAAATTTTTCTTTTTTAAATAAAATATTTTTTTGTTTTTTTTTATAACTCATATAGTGTTAATCGTATATTAATGTTCAATAAAAATGAGTTTTCTGATTAAAATAAAATAAATTCTAGCTGTATATAAGCTCTAAATGCTTATTTAATCAACACTATGGCTAAAAAACATCAATACTATATTCTAAATACCTGTATAAGTTAGTGATTTACTCTAAAGAAAAGCTAAGAATTTTTTCAAATTTATATAAAAAGCATTATTTATCACAAAAATCACAGTTCGATTGTTTTCCAACCAAAAAAATATTTACTATTCATTTTTAATGATAAAAATCAAAAACCATGCTTTGTAAAAGGAAATACTTTGGTGTAAAACTAAATTTAGTTTTTACTTATATCGCATTAAGCAAAATTTTACGCCACGTATCTATTAGGAAGCACTATGAAATATCAAGATGTAACAAAAACCCCCTGTGAGAACGCTTATTTTCTAGTCTTTAATCTTATTAACTCATCAGAAACTCGCCCTACTCTTATCGACTTTTGTAATAATCTATCAGGTCTTCTTCGTAGTATGAGAACCCGTTTCCCTGAATTAGACGTAAGTTGTGTGATGGGATTTGGTGCTGATGCATGGTCTAAACTATTCCCTAATCAAGCTAAACCGCGAGAATTAAATACCTTTAAGCAAATCAACGGCGATGTGTATACCGCAGTATCGACACCTGGCGATCTGTTTTTTCACATACGGGCATTAAAGGTATCTGCTTGTTATGAATTAGCTGCAATTATTAGCCAAAAATTAAACTCTATTGCCACCTCAGAAGATGAAGTACATGGTTTCCGCTATTTTGATGGTCGCTCAATTATTGGCTTTGTGGATGGAACAGAAAATCCTGAGTTTGAAGATGAGCGTGTCGCTTATGCGGTTATTGGTGATGAAGATCCACTGTTTACCGGTGGAAGTTATGCATTTGTACAAAAATACATTCATGATATGACAGCTTGGGAAAACCAATCTCTCATCGAGCAAGAAAAAGTGATCGGTAGGCATAAATTCAATGATGTTGAACTAACTGATGAAGAAAAAGATCCAGGCTCACACAATGTCGTCACTAATATTCAAGATGAAAACGGTGATGATTTAAAAATCGTACGAGCAAATATGCCGTTTTCAAATCCCTCCAAAAATGAATATGGTACCTATTTTATTGGTTATGCTCGCTATTTCTCAACAACAAACCGTATGTTAGAAAATATGTTTGCAGGAACACCTGAAGGACATACCGATAAACTACTAAAATTTAGTACCCCCGTCACGGGCACATTATTCTTTGTCCCATCTCCGGCGTTTTTAGATGATATAGAATAAAAGTTGATTATCAGTACAAACAAAAAGCTAATAGCAATAGCTCATACACTGCTCTATATTCGGTAAGAACAAGAAAGAGCTATTGCTATTCAATATGATGACGGCATTTACTTACAATATTAAGCGCCTGATCAGTCAACCAATACCCGCAAAATAGCACTTCCTTGAAAACTACCTTCAACAGGGTTTCTTATATCATTAGGATGAAAGGTTGATGTGATAGAAAATGTTTTTGCAGCACCTGCGTTAAGTTTAAATTTACCTTTATATTCGGTATCGTTATATTTCAACTCACAAGAGCCACCATTACCACATTTTGTATAGTTTTCCGTTTTTCCAGAAACAGGTGCACTTCCTATTAATGAAACGGATACTGATGCATCATAATCACACGTTAGTTGATAGTTATAAGGTGGCGTCACATTGTTAATAGATTCTTCTGGGGTCATATTTCCATGAGATAAGTTAATAACTTGGTTTTTAATATTACATTTACTTGTGATACTCACAGGAATATTAATATAACTATTCATATAAGGCTTCATTGCATTACCAAATTGAAGATAACCCGTACTGTTACCACCAGACCCTTTATTTTCTTCATAAGCCCATGCAAAAGGAATATTTAAATTATATGATCCCGGATAAGCCGTCGCTCTGGACACTGCCACAGTTAATGACATAGAACGATCTAACGGAAGCACTGCAGAACCTAATCCCCAAACGGTTCCAACACTATGGCAACCACTCGGTGACTGCTTAGCATAATAATTTGGCCCTACATAAACCTGATTATTGTTATTATTGGTACCTGCTAGTGTCCAAGAGAGATTGGACAAATAATAGCTCAATCCTGATGAATGTTTTTGCCAAGTATTTGTTTGTGGCAATCTAATCCAATAGCGGTAATTTCCTTCTTCTGCCATTGAGCCTGAACCACTACAGTAAGAAGCGATAACCCGCCACCCTTTAACCTGAGGTATGGTCACCTTAATTACACCACTGGCGTTAGCATCTGTCACATTAAGCGCAGGGGCTGTTGCTGATGCAGTACTACCATTTGACGGTACATGCAAAAAATTTTGTTGCCAGCCTACCGCATATGGTGTGGCTAAAGAAAATAAAGCTATTCCTATTAATGTCTTATTCATTTAAACCGTCCTACTTTTTAGGATTACATAAACCTCAGTCTCTGATACTCATCATTGACTCTGTTTTAGGTTTAGTTATAAACAATGCTTAATGATGCGGAGGCCGTAAAATTTCCAGGAGATAAATCAGCAGTACCTGTTTTAAAAGGAACAGCAGTAATAGTAAATTGGCTCCTGTCTTGCCCTGTATTAGAAAAACCTTTTGTAATGGCATAACCTCGAGGGGCTGAACCATTCAAACGCAAAGGATTATTCTCATCAACACTCTCTCCTTGATATAAGGCAAGGCCAAATCGATTTGAATTCACGCTATCTGCGGAAACTTTAAGCACATTATCAGGCGCTCCAGCTAACTGAATGCCAGATACTTTGACGTAAGGTGAGCCCTTAAAATAAGTACATGTAATAGGAATATTTTTTGTGATAGCGCTTGTTTGACCATCGACTTTATAAGTCATTATTTGATTAAAAGAAAACTGTATAGGGATATTATTATTAACAACACAAGGTGGAACATAAATAGCGCCTGTAATAGCTATATTTATATCAACTGCCCGTGCAGTTCCTGATAGTAAATATAAAAAAATAGGCAGTATAAAATATTTACTTTTATTCATAAGAAACCTCAAATTCTACCGTGGCATTATAAACTCCAGGTACAACACTTTTTTCCTGTATTGCTTTTGGTGTCGCTTCAACAAATGCATTAAAGGTCAGCAACATCGTGCCATCGTTAAGTTGAGTTCCATTTCCACCGTTATGGTTTTCACCTAAAGTAATACGTTGGTTTCCATCTATATCAATTAATCCAATGGCTAACTTACTTTTATTAACGCCAGATGAAAGTGTAAGGTACTTTTGTTGTTCAGCCCCCATCTCTGGCTCTGGCTGCCCATTAAATTTAATTTTCACTGATTTCCATAACGATTTTGCATCACACTGGATCAGTTTAATGGTAAATTTTTCTGCAGGTCTAACCGCAGGATATTTCCAATAATCCCTTGGTGTGCTATTTAAAAAAACCACATTTTGATTTAAACTTGGCTGATCAATTCTACATGGCGTATCAATCAAAGTACCATCAAAATTCATTGTTGTAGCCGCATTTGCAACAGGTAAAAAAATAAGCATAAAAAATAATATTTTTACCCATTCTCTATAAAAATAAATAACCATATGATCTACCTTAAATTAATTATACTGCAATTTAAGAGTTAATATATTTAACTTCCGGTCAAGAATATTTCTCTTTATTTCATCTGAAAAGAGGTAATTCAAAATAACATTATCTTTATAATGCTTTAATCTATTCATTCTTATATCAATATTTTCTACGTTATCGTTGATTTTATTTGTGAAACTTAACACACTAGTAAACGCAGGTTTACTATTTGAGCTGTTTTTAAAATCACTATAAATATTACAACCACCAATAACGACATCAATATCTTTTATGTATAGCTCTTTTAAACTAATTTCATTCGAAATAAGCTCACAAGGAGCATTTAAAAATGAGCCTTTTATATATATAAAACCATGTTGATTTTTTTCATTTTGATTATAAAAATCAATTTTTGCTCTATTAATATTAAAAAATGATTTATCTCGAGCAACAGGTTCTGCAAAGCCAATTTGAGAAATAAAAAGGCCATTAATGTAAAGCATCAACATAAAAATAAATTTTCTATTCTTCACCTTTCTATCTCCAAAATCAGTTTTTATTTTTTCTCTGCTACACAACGATTAGCTTGACATTGAAATTTAATTGTCGGTCTTCCACCATAATCATTTATATAAGATAAGTATGGCGTTGAGTACACTTTACTATTAACCCTTTGTGACGATTTAGGGGCAATCATGACTGCATTAAACTCAGAATCAACCGCTTCTTTCTTTGAACCACCAATACCGAATACAGTGACGTAATAAGGTGTTGGATTCTCTATTTCATAACCGTCAGATAGCTTATTTAAAACTAATTGATCTTGCCAAATAGCATTTGGCTCTCTCAATATTTGTTTCGGTCTATAAAACAATTTTATTTTTGTATGTAAGGCAATTTGTAATACATTATTGTCTTCAGCTTTAGGTGGAACTTCTCTAACATTAAAATAAAATAATGTTTCTCTATCGTTAGGTAACTTTTTCAATATCTGGTGTCGCAGATACTTTAATTAACGCTTTATCACCAGGCTCTAATCGCTGAACTAATGGTGTGGCAATTAATGGCCCTAGCTCAATTTTTTCATTCTTATCATTTTCAATCCATGTTTGGGCTAAATAAGGTAATTGTTTATTATCATTAGTAATATTAATAACTAATGCATTTGACCCACCTTCGTATATAGCTCTTGTTCTATCTAAAGAAATTGCTGCATAGGAGTTTGATGTAACCATTAATCCTAATAATAAAAATGATATTTTTTTCATTTCAAGACCTTTGTCGTTTATTAATTACCGATATTTATTTTTCACACAATAATAATATCTTATTACTCGGTTCTATTTTATTTGGAAGTTTAGCGACACATTGTTGTTCAGCTCCCCAAGATACTCTAATTTCTTCATTTGGGTTAATACCTGTTAGCCAAGCAAAACCATCATCACTAATTATTCCTAGCTCTCGTCCTTTAGCATTACTAATTATTGAACCAAATGGTGGATAAGAGTTATCAGCTAACCTAATTATTGCAAAGGCCTTCTCACCTTTTAACACTTCAAATTTTCTATAACCAATAGCACCTTCAGTTAATGAAGATTCTACAATCGCCTGTGTCGCTTCTATATTATTAGGTAATTTAGTTAAATCGATCGTTGTTTCATTGCGATAATAACTATTAATATCGGTAACAACACCATAACCCCAATTATTGGTTGTTACACGGCCACCATCAACTGGTACTCCTGCAACACCTTCAGTATCAACTAATAAGCGAGTACCACCATTAAATCCATCTGGGTGAAGTGCTGCTCCTTTAGCGGTAATCGTTAAGCCCCCATTAGCAGAAAAACCAAATGATGAGGTATTTTTATTTGAGATAGTGGCATTCGCATTAATATTAGCGATTGAAGTATAGCGTCCATAATAGCCAGAGAAGCTTGAACTACTATCCATATCATCGCCATATGTCGTTGAAACATTTAAATTATAATTAGCTAAGTTATCTTCCGTGGTATTAAAGTACCCTATATTATGCGTATAGTTCCCCGAATTTCTTGAGCCATCATAATTTATAAATCCTCTATTATTCTCTAATGGAATACTGACTCTCGCAAAGAAGACATCATTATCTTTGCCATAGTATTTAGATCTCGATGCAGATAAATTTAATGAAATATTTTTAACTGCAAAAACATCCATATATTTATTTAAGTTAATAGAATAATAATCGGAATTACTTTGATCCCAATATGTCTGATGATTATATTGCACCCCAATTGATGTGTTATATTCAGAAAGACCTTTATTAAAGGTTACTGTATAGAGTTCTTTCTCTTTTCCAGTAAAATCATCACGATAACGTGCATCTAAATAATTTTGCATCGTCATATAATTACGTTCATTAAATCGGTATCCAGCGAAGGTTACATCCGCATCCAAATTATCAAAACGTTTAGAGTAACTGACTCGCCATGACTTACCTTGCATAGTGCCACGATCAGGTAATCGAGCATAAGATTGTGTAATATCGGCAGATACCGCACCGAAAGCGAACATATCGCGCCCAACCCCAAGTGCTACACTATTATAATCACCGGCGAAAATGGTACCACCATACATAGTCCAAGCATTACTTAAACCAAAAGCAGCTTCAGTCGTACCAAATATAGGTCCTTCTGTATTATGTAATTTATCTCTAGAGCGTCCAGCAACAACCTTATAACGAACTTGTCCCGGTCTTGTTAAATAAGGAACATAAGCTGTATCAATTTGAAATTTATTCGTCTTTCCATTTTGCTCAATAATCTCAACATCCAATTTACCACGTACCGAACTGTCTAAATCTTGAATGGCAAATGGACCTGCGGGTACTGTTGAATCGTAAAGAATACGTCCTTGATGCTTAACAACTACCCTTGCGTTAGTTTCAGCGATCCCTGTAACTTGTGGTGCATATCCCCTTAGTTGAGGAGAGAGCATCCGATCATCACTTTCTAAACTAATCCCCGTATAACGCCAAGAATTAAATATATTGGAGTTTATAAAGTTTTCACCGATGGTTAGGTTAGACTTTAAACTGCGGATCGCGCGATATCCATAAACTCGAGTAAAATTTAATAAATCTTTATTGTTTTCCGCATCACCAGAGGTTCGATTATAATTCCCTTGATAATCAGAACGAATACGCCAGCTACCGAAGTTATAACCAACAGTACCATTGTAATAAATACTTTGCGTATTGCTTCCTTCATGAGGGATATTAACATTGGTGTTAATATTATAATCAAGGATCAAACCTGAGATCCCATCATCCCAGCGAGATGGTGGTAACCAAGTAGCACTTGTATACTCAAGCCATATTTGAGGTATTTTAATTGATAATATACCTTCATTTAATTTTGTTGTAACTTCAACACCATCTAGGCTTAATAAGTCAATACATTTTCCATCATTCCATGTTGGTAGATTATTTTCTATTTTTTCCTTTAATCCTAAAGATGAAATAATATCACCTGTTAAACAGGCTTGAGATAACAGTTTTTTATTTTCATCTTGAGATTTATTTTCTCTTTCTAATACGTTAACAGTATATGTTGATGAACCGATCCCTTGTCCATTAAGTACTAAGTTAAGCTGATATTTACCCGGTAAAATATAACCGGCTTCACTAAACCTAGCAAAGTTAATATTATCTTTAGATTTAGAGTCAACAACATCTAAGTTAAACTCTACAGAATATACATTTTGAGAATAAATTATAAATAATATAGTTGCCAAAATGCTTGTAGATCTTCCACTCATATTCTCTCTGTTCATATTGGCTAATAACCTTGATTATTTAAGTCTTAAAGTTTTAATGAGAAGTTGAAAGCAGCTAATCATTCATAATTTATTTTGAATAAAACGCTTGCATAATAATCACCAGGAGTAATTACATCCAACTTTTTTACAACGTCTATTTTGTAATATAGATATGTATTATCCCCATCAACATATATTAATGGTAATGACTCTCCAGAATTAGCGCTATATCCATATTCATCTATTATTTTAAAATAGACTTCATCACTGTTATTAAATGAAAATAAATCAGCTTTAGATCCACTAACATCTGAATAAAATGTTAAAGTAACGCCTTTCACTTTATCGATATTTTTAGTCTTATTAATAAATTGGCAATCAGATAATTTTATTTTTATTTTTTTACTCGCTAATAAGTCATCATTATTGTTCATTTTATTAACAGGTATAGTACCTAGATCAACTAATTGATATTTACTATCCATATCTAATGTGCAAGCAGGCGAAATTACTTTTCCTAAAAACTTTGCTGTTCCTTGCCACCAAACTTTATCTGATGGGATATATTTATCCAATACAGCTCCGCTTGCATATGTTGAAAAGATTTTAGTGAAAAATAATAATATTATGATTTTTTTAAACATAGATTTTGGCCTTAAATAATCGAGAGCAGATTAACTGCTCTCGTTAAATTTAATATTTTTTATTCATAGGCTAATGTGAAGTTTGTTGTAGCGTTAAACTCACCTTCAGCAATTGTTCCGTTTGTTGCTTTCTTAGCCCAAGCTGTATACATCAGCGTATTATCATTATTACCCAGTGCTTGTAATTCACCTGCTTCATTGAATTTAACCATTGAACCAGTTGTTGTTCCTGAAATAACAATAGCAGTCCCTGTATTACCAGTTGTTGCTAACTCTTCTGTTGCACCAGTAATAGTATTTCCATTAAAGGTTACTTTTACGCCTTTATAAGAACCTGCAGCACCAGTATCAGAACCGGCTTTAGTTAAATCACAATTAACCAATTTAATTGGGATTTGTTTAACTTGAGAAATACCATCTTTCTCTAATAGGCTTTTGCTGATTTGACCAAAATCGATAGCTTGGTTAGCACTTTCGGTAGCAATACCACAAGGTGCATCAATAACTTTACCAGTGAAAGTAATAGTACCATCACCTGAAGCCGCTTGAGCAACAGTCGCAGAAAAAGCCATTGATGCAATAGCGAACATCGCTAATTTATTCAATTTCATATTTTTACCTTTATATTTAACGTAGGAATTAAAGCGTTAAAAAATTAACTATGATATATAGTTACACACATTATCCTCATCCCATCCAGAGATGATATTGTTACTTCCATTACTTTTAAAAACTTATGACTATTTAAATTTTTATATAAAATTTAAACTGTATTTATACAGATGATATAAATCATCTAAACACGCAAATAGAATGGAAACGAATCACTATTTTTTAATTTATGTTTTATAATATCTACGACAAGAACTTTTCGATAAAACTCAGACCAGTCAGCATCCAATAATTTTAATATCATATCTAATGTTTCAATATTGATACTTGTTATTCCATTTTCATATCTTGATATTTGTTGCTGACTCACATCAAGTAATTCGCCTAATTGGGCTCCTGTTAGAGATTTACGTATACGAGATTCTCTAATAAAATTTCCAATATTCTTCCTTAATAATAAAGAATCAGATCCTCTATTCTTATCGATATTCATGAAAAGCCACCTTCGTATATGTAAATTACCACTTACTTTATTCTCATTAATAAATTTAAATAGAAAAATTTAAAATACGATTTACATCTGATTTGCAGAGACAATAGTTTGCTTATCAATTTATGTAAACATGTTTAAAACGATAGATAATCAAAATACGATAGTTTACAACTATTGTTTGTTAAATCTTTATCTATTTTTTGTTTCATGTATGTAGAAAAAAATGAATAAATTCAATAGTAAAATTACTTAGTCTAAATTCGTTAATAAATGCAATTTTACACGCACTGCGTGTTAATTATTTTCACTTAAGTTAAATTAATTTAGTTTGCTTTAATTTTTGCGATATATTTACAATCAAAAAAAGAGCATCTCAATAAGATAAAATTAAGTAATTGATGTTTTTTTAATAATTACAACGTTCATTTTGCTTAAAATAACACGGCTATATTGATTAGATATCCCCATCAAAGTGGGTAAAAATTATGATGAGAAAAATCGGTTTTGCTCAAATTCGCAAATCAATTTTTTTAAAATCATACTAATTCAGATATAAAAATAGCTGGTGTCTATCTCAAAAATAAGATTAGTAACAGGGTTTACTGACAATGTCGATTAAAAATCAGACGACCAAGCAGAAAAAGAAGATGTAAAATGGGTTGGATAATATGAGAAAAGACAATATGGGGGCTTAAAGATAACGCCCAATAAACCATCTGGGCGTTTAATCGTTTCATTATATCAAGTCAGATCATTACTTATTTATTTGCGTCCTTTTTTAAGGTCTCAAATTGTGTTTGATTTAGGCCAAAATCGCCAAATTTAAGTAACGCAGGATCATGGAAGTCACTACCGCCACTTTTTAGCAAACCAAATTTATTAGCATAGTTTTGGGTCAGTTCATAGTCGATAGGTTTCATTCTAGAATGACTTATTTCTAATCCTTTCAATCCAAACTGGACATATTTTTCTATTTCATCATAGTTGTCATAGACACATGGGTGAGCAAGTATAGGAATACCACCGTCTTGTAAGATAGCAGCAATTCCTTCATCAACAGGGATATACCCCATTTTTAAGTCTGTTTCTATTTTTGTTTTAGAGCCAAAAAGTTGTTTATAACGCTCTTTGGTCATTTCCTCTGGATATTTTTCTCTCAATGCTTGGAATATATTCATTTTAAAAACGATATTATATTTTGAGAACTTTTTCGCATCTTCATAACAAATATCGTAGCCTTGTTGATTGAGAGATAATATTAATTCTCGGTGAAACTGATCACGACAGTTAAGAGTGTTATCACACAGCTTGTCAACGTTGGGCGTTTTTTCGTTAAGCCAAAGTCCCACTACATGGACTTTTTTATAAACGTCAAAGTCATAACAACTCATTTCAACACCTTTGACGATATTTAATCCAAGACGCTCCCCTTCTCGGTAAATTTCGTCATAATGATTGGTAGTATCGTGATCGGTGATCGCAATAGTCTTAATGCCGTTTCTAAATGCATTTTCAAGGACATCTTTTATTTCACAAACACCATCACTATGGTTTGTGTGAACATGTAAATCAGCATAGATCATGAAGAAGTACCTCTGTTAATTCTTCCATTAAAAATAGTCGCGCAATAATCGTTAGTTACCATAAGCTTGTTATTCATATTGTTTTAACCCACGGTTAGTAAAACTGTATTTTGGTCGACATGTTTTTTATCGGTCTGAACAACGTCTAGTTTATGATCATCATTAGTAATGATGATCATCGTTGTTGGATCATAGCCTGCGGCTATTATCGCATCTAAATCAAATTCAATTAGCGTATCACCTTTTGTCACCTTCTGACCTTTAACGACACAGCATGTGAAGTGCTGTCCCGCTAAGTTAACGGTATCAATCCCCACATGGATCAGCATTTCAATATTGTTAACCAGTGTTAAGCCAATCGCATGACCAGAAGAAAAGGTAATATCAACAACGCCATCTGCAGGTGCAATCACTTTTCCTGTTGTGGGGATAATTGCCATGCCAGGTCCCATAATGCCAGAGGCAAATGTTTCATCATTAACCTCTGAAAGTGCAACCGTTTTACCTTGCAGAGGTGAAATTAACCCAACAGGTAATTTACTATTCGCTATTTGTGGTTTTTTGTTGGTTGATGCAGCTTGTTTATTATTTTCTTCTTCGTCACGGATTGGGTCATCAGTAGGATCATCAAAACCAATAATAAGAGTTGCAATAAAAGTGGCTACACTGGCAATCAATAAGGTGATTATTGCATTTACTACTTGGTTATCTGTATCAGATATCCACATTGGTAAACTTAATAACCCCGGAGTGACATAGACAAACGCTTTTAACTTAACAATACCAGCAAATAATCCTGCAATAGCACCACCAATCATACAAGCGTACATTGGTTTTTTCAGTTTGAGGTTAACCCCATACATAGCGGGTTCAGTTATACCACCAAAAAAGGCGGTAATACTGGCAGAAAAAGCTAATTGTTTTAAGGTTTTGTTTTTAGTACGCACAGAAACAGCTAAAGAAGCAGCAGCCTGAGACATGTTGGAGCATAGCGCCATAACACGAATAATCGGGTCAAAACCTTTTTGCTCCACTAACATAATACTGACAGGACTAAGTGCTTTATGCATACCAATAGATACTAACCATGGATAAATAGCCACTAATAATGGAATAGCAATAAAACCGGTGTGCTCTTGGATTAAGATCACCCCATCAGCAATTAATTGAGCGAACCATGAAGTGACAGGACCGACCGCAATCAACGCAATGGGTGTCGAAACTAAAATCACCAATAAAGGCACCATAAATACTTTAACCATTTCTGGCACAATACGAACAATAAAGCGTTCTATATAAGACATCATCCAAACAGTAATTAAAGCAGGGATCAGTTGAGATGAATATTTAACCAAAGCGACAGGAATATGCATAAACTCGACAGGCTCACCGGCTTTAACTAAGCTTGTCCATTCAGGACTGACCATCGCCAAACAGACCATTGCAGCTAAATATTGGTTACAATTAAATATTTTCGCCGCCGAGAAACCAATAAATACCGGCATAAAATAGAAGGCCGTATTAAAGATAAAGTTAAGGATATAATAAGTTTGGTCACTTTTATCCAACCAACCTAGCATCGTTAATACAATAAGTAACACTTTCCCCATACCGGCACCCGCTAACAGAGGGATAACCGGAGCGATAGAGCCAGTAATTGCTGATAATACTTTATTTACGATAGACTGTTTCTTCTGGTCTTTATTATTATCATGAGGAGTATTATTTGTTTTTATCATTTTTGTTAGTTCATTAAATACTTTATCAACATCATTACCGATAACCAGTTGATATTGTCCTCCCTTCATCACATCAGATAATATTTTACTATTTGCTTTGGCTTTTGAAGGATCAATTTTATCTTCATTATGTAATGTAAAACGTAATCGAGTGGAGCAGTGTACTAATGACTTTATATTATCCTCGCCACCAACAATAGCGAGAATTTGTTTTGCAAATTCTTTATAATTCATAGCATTGCCTTTTATTTATTCTGTAAAAATAAATTAAAGATATATGGATAGAGTTGGTTATCGCCTAACCAACTAAATTTAAATGATTTATTATTACGGCATATTTTTTATTTATTCATCTTTTTATTATCCTCTGCAATTTTTGCAATATGGATTATTAGATATAAAATTTCATTGTCATCTAAGGTGCAATTATATTTATCTTTAATAAATTTACTTATTTTCAAACAGCACATATAAGGTTGATGGTACTTGTCTTTTATTATATCGAGTAACTCATTTTCTAAAGGTTCGTGATCATTTTCAGGTTGTGAAAATAATCGGATGGAGAAATAGCGAAGGTGTGTCACAAAACGACGATAATTTAACGATCCTATGTCGTACTCTATGTTTAAATAATATTTGACTATATTAGTAATGCTTTGGATAAAGTGGGTCACTTTGTAGGTTTGCTGAATATTATCGTTTGTTCTAATACTGGCGATATGTAATGCAATAAATCCTGCTTCATCTTCTGGCATTGAAATGTTAAATCTATCATTAATTAATTTTAAGCCATAAAGACCAATATCAAACTCTTCACTATAAAAATTTTTTATCTCCCACAATATTTTATTTCTTATAAAAGTCCCTTCTTTATACCGTTCAATGCTGGCTTGAATATGGTCGATCAATGCAATATAGATACTATCTTGTGTATCTAAGGTCATTTTTTCTTTTGCATACTGAATAATATTGTCCGCAATTTCTACGTAATCCAACGTAATATTCGATAAAAGATCGAGCACTCTCTGCGGACAATTTTTAGGGCTTAAGATAAATTTTTTGGTTATTTGTTCAGATGTTATCTCATCACCTACTTTTTTGGCGTAGGCAATCCCTTTTCCCATGACGATAATTTCTTTTTCTGCTTCATCCAGAGAGATCACAACACTGTTATTTAATATTTTTTTAATTTTCATGTTCATCTGGCATGCTCAAAAATTTTCTTTTATTAAGGCTTAAAAACGCAAAAACCCATTTGTAGACAAAAAATACTTTTCATCTACAAATGGGTTTTGTGTAGTAAGCCAGGTACTATTACAATCCCTACGTTTACTAGGACGTTAACATGGGATATTTATATCGTCAAACTTAGCACAGTAAAGTTAGTAATAGATCACATATTTATCCGACTTATTAAAAAAAGATTGTTTAAGGTAAGAACGATACCGGCTGATGGCTTTATATTTTAATTTATAACCATATGATAATATTTTATAAAAAATAAATATCCTCTAGATTAGCTCCAACACTTAAAAATAACTTTTTTATCAGAAAAAATGACATTAATATCATTAGTATAAGTTTATTTTAATATAATAGGTCTATCTAAAGGTAAAAAATGTTAAAAATTAGAATATCACGCTCCTCAGAAGCACCAGAAATCATACAAATCTGGAAAAATTCAGTCGATGCTACACATGACTTTCTGACAGCTGACGATCGCCAAGAGATTGAAAAAGAAGTTATCGGTTTTTTTTCCGAAACACCGGTATGGGTTGCTACTAATCAAGAAGATCGCCCACTCGGCTTTATGTTTTTACATGACGGTCATCTAGAGGCGCTTTTTATCGATGCATCAGCACGCGGGTTAGGGATAGGAAAACAGTTAATATCACACGCATTAACTCTTCATCCTAATTTAAGCGTTGATGTCAATGAACAAAATCAGCAAGCCGTTGGTTTTTATCAGCATATGGGCTTTCAAATATCTGGACGTTCGGAGTTGGATAATCAAGGAAGAGCGTACCCATTATTGCATCTAAGTAGAGCTAAGGCGATCACCCTTTAGTTTTACAAGCTTGTACGTATATAGATTGCTATAACTCTAGAATAGAGAAATACCTTTATGCTTATTACTTACGCACGATGAATATTAGTAAAAGCGGCTTTATGTTTACCTCTGCAGGGGAATAGCGAAGTAACTTGCTCAATACTCAATAAAAGAAAGCGTATCTAGCGAAATAGATATCCTGCACAAATATGAGTCTAAGATAACTAAGTAGCAAGTTTCAAATGCCCAAACTTCTCACGCTTTGCTTTCATTTCTTCTTCAAGGCGACGGGACTCCTGCCCTGTTTCAATCGCCGTAGAGGTTGTTACCGAACGAATAAGTTGAGTACGAGTTGGTTTTGTTACTTGAACTAATTCATTCTTTTTCATACTAGTCTCACTTCAAACGGGCGATAGTGCATTTTATTATCGTTGTTTTATATTCAATGTAGATTATTTTTCTAGTTAAAAATTAGCCAGTTGTTTTTCTAAATTAGGGCAACAGGATAACTGCAAATCTGAAAAGTCGCTTAACTTAGTGTGTCAATCAGAACCTTGGCTAATATTTAATCTTAAAGACCAAGCTTATTCTTTTAAAACTTCATACGGTGTTTTACCAGCATGAGCTGAATGGAATCGATGACAATTAAATATCACCGTAAAATAAGACATAACAACAAACGTTCCTATAAAATCAATTAATCCATCTATCAGCGGAACTGACATGACTATAAAACGAGCATATATGAATAACCGGCGTGCTATAAATCCCAATTAAACTAATATTTTGTGTTTTTTCTTGCGATCCCCTTTTATGATGGTTAAATAGAATTGTAAAGTTTTGTTTAACCATCAAAGGGTATTGAAATGAAGAAAGTTTTAAAATGGGTGTTGATTGTTCTTGTTGTGCTAATCATTATTGGCATATTTGTCGGCAAAGATAAAGATGGTTCTGATAAAAAACCAGAAGCAGTAAAATCTTCTGAACAAAAAATAGCAATGACAGACAAAGAATACAAGATGGCTGAGTTAATCATTAACAATGATGTGATGAATTCACTGAATGGTAATGATTCACAAATAACTACAGATTATATTCGTGTTACAGCTAGAGAGATGCAACAGACTTATGCTAGCAATGAGGCAAGAGGAGATAAAACCTATAAAGGTAAGAACATTATTATTACAGGCATTATTAAATCTATAGACTCAAGTATTGGCGATATACCTGTTATTAGCTTAAACACAGGAGAGATGTTCTCTACTGTAAGACTTCATCTAGCAAAACCATACAGAGATATGGCTGCTGATTTAGATAAGAATCAAAAAATAACACTTGCCTGTGTTGGTGACAGCGTAATTATAGGCTCTCCAGGGCTAAAAGATTGCAAACCGGTACCTGCTGTCGCATCAAAAATAACAAACGAGCAAATGAAGTTTGTTAATAAATTTATTAAGGGAAACAATGAAGTACCTAATGAAATAAAGCAAATAGTATTACTTGCTAAAGTATTAGGTAAAGAAACAGGTGATTTCTCTCAATGCCAAGATATTAACTCTCAATGCATGAATGACTCAGTAAAAGTATTAAAGAGTATTAGCAAAGAAAAACTACAAGAAGAAGCTAAGTTACTTGGCGTTGAAATGTAGCTTTTAGGTACAACTATCCTGATTAAATTTTAAAACAAGGGCATCCGTGCCCTTTATTGTTTTCTGCAAGCACCAATCCAAACTTATTCTGAATATAGCCAAACGGTGGATTTGTATAGTCTAAATACACATAACGCTACACTTTCACAGAACATCATAAAAATAAGCCATCAATCATACTTTTATTGGCAAAGATATTTAGATGATTAAAGCAACACACTGAAACCTTATGGTATGATGCCGTATGATGTTTGTGAAATAAAACCAGATAGAGTTTAACAACCAACACTCACAAACGAGATAAACTTCAATACGTTAAGAAAGACGACACCATGACTGACAGCCAAAATTTCGAATCCCACACCCCCATGATGCAGCAGTATCTTAAGCTTAAGGCAGAGCACCCAGAAATCTTACTGTTTTATCGTATGGGTGACTTTTATGAACTGTTTTTTGATGATGCTAAAAAAGCCTCACGCTTATTAGATATTTCATTAACAAAACGAGGTCAGTCGGCAGGTCAACCTATTCCTATGGCTGGCGTTCCTCATCATGCGGTTGAAAATTATCTGGCTAAATTAGTGCAATTGGGGGAATCCGTTGCCATCTGTGAACAAATTGGTGATCCGGCCACCAGCAAAGGCCCTGTTGAGCGTAAAGTGATCCGTATTGTCACACCGGGCACCGTTACGGACGAAGCGCTACTTGAAGAGCGCCAAGACAATCTATTAGCCGCTATCTGGCAAGATAAAAATGGCGCTTTTGGTTATGCCACTTTAGATATTACTTCTGGACGTTTTCGGGTCACTGAAATGCCGGATAGCGAAAGTATGGCTGCTGAACTGCAACGCACTCACCCAGCAGAACTACTCTATCCTGAAACCTTTGAGTCAATGGCATTAATTGAGCGTCAGCAAGGTTTACGCCGGCGTCCAATTTGGGAGTTTGAGTGTGAGACCGCCAAACAGCAACTTAATTTACAGTTTGGAACCCGTGATTTAACTGGATTTGGTGTTGAAAATGCCCGACTTGCACTTTGTGCCGCAGGTTGCTTATTACAATATGTTAAAGATACGCAACGCACTGCGTTGCCTCATATTCGTAGCATTACCATGGAGCGTCCGCAAGATACCATTATCTTAGATGCAGCCACTCGCCGTAATTTAGAATTAACCCAAAATCTTGCTGGCGGTTGTGATAACACCTTGGCATCTGTACTTGATCTGTGCGTGACCCCAATGGGAAGCCGTATGCTCAAACGTTGGATACACACCCCTTTACGCCAGCGTGAACAATTAATTAAACGCCAAGATGCGATTAGTGCCTTACAACCCCTCTATTTTGAATTACAGCCTTTTTTACGTCAGGTGGGTGATTTAGAGCGGGTACTTGCTCGTTTAGCATTGCGATCCGCTCGTCCTCGTGACTTATCACGTATGCGCCATGCCTTTCAACAATATCAAGATATCCACCAAGTGCTTGATCAGGCGGATATGCCCTATATTAAAGAATTACAGCAGCGTATCAGCCAGTTTGATGAGTTGCGTGAATTACTGGAAAATGCCATTGTTGAAACACCACCCGTATTAGTACGCGATGGGGGGGTGATAGCCCCTGGTTATAATGCAGAATTAGATGAATGGCGAGCACTGGCTGACGGTGCGAGTGACTATCTTGAAAAGCTTGAAGTTCGTGAACGTGAAAAATGGGGTATTGATACCTTAAAGGTTGGCTTTAATGGGGTTCATGGTTACTACATACAAGTCAGTCGCGGCCAAAGCAATTTAGTTCCAATGCACTATGTGCGTCGTCAAACACTGAAAAATGCTGAACGCTATATTATTCCTGAACTAAAAGAGTATGAAGACAAGGTATTAACCTCTAAAGGTAAAGCATTAGCAATTGAAAAAATGCTCTACGAAGAGCTTTTCGAAAAACTATTACCTCATCTAACCGCCTTACAAACCAGTGCTGAAGCGTTAGCTGAAACCGATGTTCTGGCTAATCTCGCTGAGCGTGCAGAATCACTCAATTATACACGCCCTGAATTAACAGAAAAAACAGGTATTCAAATCACTGGTGGACGTCACCCTGTTGTAGAACAAGTACTGAGTGAGCCATTTATCTCAAATCCTCTACAACTCGCGCCTCAACGTCGTCTACTCATTATTACCGGCCCTAATATGGGCGGTAAAAGTACCTATATGCGTCAAGCGGCATTAATTACGCTACTGGCTTATATTGGTAGTTTTGTGCCCGCAGAAAAAGCGGTAATAGGCCCAATTGATCGTATTTTTACCCGCGTGGGTGCCTCTGACGATCTGGCTTCGGGTCGTTCAACATTTATGGTGGAAATGACAGAAACCGCAAATATCCTTCATAATGCCACTGAAAACAGTTTAGTGTTAATGGATGAAATTGGCCGAGGCACTTCTACTTATGATGGGCTTTCTCTCGCTTGGGCTTGTGCCGAAAATTTAGCGAATCGCATTAAAGCGATGACACTCTTTGCCACACACTATTTTGAATTAACGACACTGCCAGAAAAACTAGAAGGCACTGCCAATATTCACTTAGATGCGGTAGAGCATGGTGAGACTATTGCCTTTATGCACAGTGTTCAAGAAGGTGCTGCCAGTAAAAGTTATGGTTTAGCGGTTGCGGCATTAGCCGGTGTGCCAAAAGAGGTGA
The DNA here is from genome assembly GCF_054767435.1 of Proteus sp. MB838. Classification (NCBI taxonomy): domain Bacteria; kingdom Pseudomonadati; phylum Pseudomonadota; class Gammaproteobacteria; order Enterobacterales; family Morganellaceae; genus Proteus; species Proteus sp. MB838. Next base: position 9,093 of record NZ_BAABMO010000019.1, on the reverse strand, counting down.
TCCGCCGTGCAAAGCAGAAATTAAAAGAGCTGGAAACCCTATCTGGTCATTCAGGGGCAAGCCATGTAGAAACGTCACAACTAATGTTATTAGCAGATATTGAGCCTTCTGAAGTTGAATTAGCATTAAATAAAATTGATCCGGATTCATTAACACCAAAACAAGCGTTGGAATTGCTCTATCACTTAAAAGAGCTAAATAAATAACAAAAGAAAAGCCGATTAGTTAATTTAACTAATCGGCTTGATAACGCATTGGGCACCTAAAGCAACTAGTTCATCTTAAAAAGTGCCTCTATGCATAATCCTTGCCCTTGCAGAATATCTTTTAAACGACGCAATCCCTCAACTTGGATTTGACGAACCCGCTCTCTTGTCAAACCAATTTCTCGACCAACATCTTCTAATGTTTCAGCCTCGTAACCCAGTAATCCAAAGCGACGCGCTAATACTTCGCGCTGTTTTGGATTTAATTCAAATAACCATTTTACGATATTTTCCTTGAGGTTATTATTTTGAATGGTTGCTTCTGGCCCTTCTTCATTTTCGTCTGAAATAATATCTAGTAAGGCTTTATCTGAATCCCCACCAATCGGTGTATCAACAGAAGAAATACGTTCATTTAAACGTAGCATTTTGCTGACATCATCGACCGGTTTATCCAGCGTTTGCGCAATTTCTTCAACACTTGGCTCATGATCGAGCTTATGTGCTAATTCTCTTGCGGTTCTTAAATAGACATTGAGTTCTTTAACGATATGAATGGGGAGGCGAATAGTGCGGGTTTGGTTCATAATGGCACGTTCAATAGTTTGACGTATCCACCATGTGGCATAGGTTGAAAAACGAAATCCTTTTTCAGGATCAAACTTTTCAACAGCACGAATAAGGCCTAAATTGCCTTCTTCAATTAAGTCAAGAAGAGCTAACCCTCGGTTCGTATAACGGCGAGATATTTTAACAACTAAACGTAGATTACTCTCTATCATCCGTTGTCTTGATGGGATATCACCTCGTAACGCTCTACGAGCAAAGAATACTTCTTCTTCAGCACTCAACAATGGAGAATAGCCAATTTCTCCTAAATAGAGCTGAGTTGCATCTAACGCACGCTGATTGACTCCTTCAATGAGTTCAATTTCATCTTGAGCGTCAGATTCATTTTCAGCCTCTTTTGTTGCGGCTGCTTCATCGAACTCTTCCATGTTCTCATCAATATCATCAGTATATAACTCGTCTACTCTTAGCGTACTTTGGCTCATCAGCTGCTCCTACCCTTGATAATTTAGGTAAACGACGCTCTTAATGAGATCGATTTACCAGTTTATCGCTGTGTCACGACACAACGGGTTTACTGATTTTCCCTTGTAACGAATTACAAAATAAAAAAATAACATAATCTGTTTTACTGTTAATTTACTTTATAGTTTATTCAATATATTTATTAACTATAAGTATTAGTTATTAACAGCAATTATTATTATTTTACGTATATTTATCTATACGTATATTCACTGTTTAACAAGCAATATGTGACAATGTACATCAAAAAAAAGATAAACAAAAATCCGCAATAATAAAATAATATTCAATAATATATATTATTCTAAAGATAAGACAAAAAACAAACCTATAATAAAAACAATAAGTTAATTCAATACACTATCTTTGAATACATTAGATTTTTATTCATACTTTTAACTAACGTTTTTTAGCATACTCATTCATTGTTCGATAATCAACAGTCTAATTTAATCTTATCTATAATTTGACAGAAATATCTCATTTTGCTTACGTTCCAACTAAGCAATCTTACTTAGTGAAAGAAATTTATTTTCAAGGTTTTAATTAATTTAATAACTAAAAAAGCCCTTTTGTTAATATTAACAAAAGGGCTTAATTTTCAGATTATTCACTAACAACGTTAAGCGTTTATTTATCTTTTAGGTAAATAGCTCATTGGGTTAAGTGATTTTTCTTTATAACGGATCTCAAAGTGTAATCGAACAGAACTAGTACCAGTACTTCCCATGGTCGCAATTTGCTGTCCTGCATTTACATTTTGCTGTTCACGTACCAAGATTGTATCGTTATGAGCATAAGCACTGAGATATTCATCATTATGTTTAATGATAACTAAATTACCATAACCTCGTAATGCGCTCCCTGCATAAACCACTTTACCTGCGGCTGTTGCCACAATGGGTGAACCTCGTGTACCACTAATATCAATACCTTTATTACCACCAGGTGCATTTGAGTAGCTCTCAATAATTTTACCTTGTGCTGGCCATACCCATTTACCTGTTGCGGCTGCAGGTTTAGAGGTTGCCGTTGTGTTATTACTGGTTGTTGCCGAAGTTGTTGGTGTCGAAGTCGTTGTCTTTGGCGGTGTCGTTGTTGTTGGTTTCGTGATCAACGGCCCCATTGAGCTATTATTATTTGACGGCTTAGTTTGTGCTGTCTGAACACCTTCACTACTTGGTTTATTAATTACCGAAGTATTTACATTGGTATTGGTACCGGTATTAACTTGACGGTTACCAATCTTAAGTACTTGTCCAACATTTAAGCTATATGGCTCTGGAATATTGTTCATTGAGGCCAAATCTTTTACATCACTATCCGTGATCCACGCAATATAAAACATTGTATCGCCACGTTTAACCGTATAAGTGTTACCGCTGTAATTCCCTTTAGGGATATTGTCATAATTACGGTTATACACAATGCGTCCGCTACCATCCGTATTGACATTTTGAGGGGTAACATTTTGCGTACGAGGCTGGCTTTGAGGCTGCGCGGTTGTGTTATTCACTCTAATAGAAGGAGGAGGCGTTGTTTGTAACGGAGTTGAACCTCTTTCAATAGGTGTTGCCACTCCTGCATTACTGTTAGTTGTAACAGGTGATGTAGAAACGGTACGATTTGACGAACTATCATTGACAGAGGTTATCGGTGCAGGACGATAAGGCGTGTCGGCACAGCCTGTTAATGCAAATCCGATTACCGAACACATGATTGCCCAGCGGACATGCTTAATTGGGCTTTCTGAATTCATACTTCCTTCTCCCTTTTAAAAGGCATTAGCGTCTAGCAATTTGTTGAGTAACACAAAGAGACTGCAATTTTTTGAAAATATTTCATTTATTAGTGCAGATTACGACAAGCTACAAAAAAGCAGTAATAAAAAATGGTCAGATTTATCTGGAAGTTATGCTAACTCACCCGCAATTAGGGGGACAAAGCGTACAGCCTCGATAGATTGATAGTGAAAATCATTACCTAAACGACGAATAAACTTAAGCATCTGCTGCTGTTCACCGACAGGAATGATCATCCTGCCACCATCAGCTAATTGCATCAAGAGTCGTTGCGGTACTTCTGTTGCACAGGCAGTAACAATAATAGCATTAAAGGGGCCTTTTGATACCCAACCTTCCCAACCATCGCCATGACGAGTCGATATATTATGTAAATCAAGGTGTTTAAAGCGTCGTTTTGCCTGCCACTGCAATATTTTTATCCGTTCAACTGAACTGACATGATGCACTAAGTTTGCTAATACTGCAGTTTGATAACCAGAGCCTGTGCCAATCTCTAACACAGAATCTGTTGCTTGTAATTCAAGCAGTGATGTCATTTTAGCAACAATATAAGGCTGTGAAATAGTTTGACCATTACCAATAGGTAAAGCCGTATTTTCATAAGCCTTATGGGAGAGCGCTTCATCAATAAATAGCTCTCGGGGTACTTTGCTCATAGCTTCCAACAGACGCTCATCATTGATGCCGTGTTGTTTTAACATTGTCAGTAAGTCTTTCATTGACCGACTTAACATGTTTTTTCGACCTCTGCTTTATTTAACCAATCTTTTAATAACTCAAGCGCTTTATACGCTGTTGAATCAACATGTAATGGTGTGATGGAGACATAACCTGCATCAACCGCTGCAAAATCTGTATCCGGCCCCACATCATTTTTTTCGCCAGGAGGCCCGATCCAATAAAGGGTATTTCCTTTTGGATCTGTTTGTGTATAAACATGTTGTGAAGCATGACGACTTCCACAACGTGTTATACGAAAACCTTTGATCTCCGCTAACGGAATATCAGGCACATTAATATTTAAAATATTCCCAGCTCTTAAAGGTACTCGTTGTAGCATAGCTAAAACATCACAAGTCACTTGGGCTGCTGTGTCAAAATGCGTTTCGCCATCAAGTGATACCGCAATCGCGGGTAAACCTAAGAACCGGCCCTCAGTAGCAGCAGCAACCGTACCTGAGTAAAGCACATCATCCCCTAAATTAGGGCCATGATTAATGCCAGACACCACAATATCTGGACGCGGTCTGACGAGATGATTAACACCGAGATAGACACAATCCGTGGGTGTACCTTCAACTATCGCAATATCACCATTTTCATGTCGCTGTTTACGCAACGGTCTATCAATAGTTAATGAGTTGGATGCAGCACTACGATTGCGATCCGGTGCGACAATTTGTACATCATAACGCTGGCGTAAGGCTTTTGCGAGTGTCTGTATCCCTTTTGCCATAACACCATCGTCATTACTCACTAATATTTTCAGCATCAATATTCCCTAATAATATCAATTCACGGACAACGCTAGTGGCAAAACTTCCTGCTGGCAAAAAGAACGATAAAGAAACCGTAGTATCATCTAGCCAATGCCATGACATATTTTCTGGTAGCAAATTAATCGCACGGCGAGTGGTATCAACTCGCTCTTGTTGTGCTAATGACCATAATGCTTCGTAGTCAGCTAAGTTGTCGGTTTCAAATATCAGTGCTTGTGCTTGTGTACCTAAGTCACCTTTACCCGGCAGTGGAGCGGTAATATGTATATCATGCTCTTCATAGCGTGTTTGTGTTTGGGCAAGTTCCGCTTCTTCTGCCACAAACCAACTTCTTTTACCGTGCAATTGCATCGCATCACCACAAAGCACTTGAGTATAAATATGACGCTCAAGTCGTTGGCTCACCAGATGATTAAACATCGCACTACGTGCAGCTGAGAGATAAAAGCTACGTTTGCTACGCTCTTTTACCCGAATTTCATTGGTTGCCCAACGCCATGCTTGGCGTAAATTGTCGCCATTACGACCAAAGCGTTGCACACCAAAATAGTTAGGAACCCCTTGTTTTTGTATCTCTACTAGACGAGTTTCCACCGATGTCACATCGGAGATATCACGTAATACTAAGGTGAAATGGTTCCCTTTTAATGTCCCAATACGTAGCTTACGTTGCTGGCGGGTAGTTGCTAATATTTCGCAACCTTCTAACGTAAATTGACTAAAGTCGGGCATCTCTTTACCCGGCATACGCAAACAAAACCATTGTTCCGTAACCGCATTTCTGTCTTTGAGCCCAGCATAACTAGCATCTCGAGGATGAATACCGGCAAATTTAGCTAACTTTTCAGCCACAAAAGCCGTATTACAACCTGTTTTTCTGACTCTAACCATCACGTGTTCGCCTTCACCATCTAAGGTAAAGCCGAGATCTTCGCTGACCTTAAAATCTTCTGGTGTCGATTTTAATCGCCCTGTCGCTGTCGGTTTGCCATGTAGCCAATGAAGTTCTGGTAAATCACTCATTAAGATAAAGACTCTTTGATTAATAACACCACCGCTTCACAAGCGATACCTTCTTTGCGTCCTACAAAACCTAATTTCTCGGTAGTGGTCGCTTTAACATTGATATCATCGACATGACAATGGAGATCTTCAGCAATATTGACACGCATTTGTGGAGTATGAGGTAGCATTTTAGGTGCCTGAGCAATAATAGTGACATCAAGATTACCAATACGGTAACCTTTAGCCATCACTCTTGAAAAGGCTTCGCGCAATAATACTCGGCTATCCGCACCTTTATAAGCCGGATCTGTATCAGGAAATAATGTACCAATATCGCCCATCGCAACAGCACCTAAAATGGCATCTGTCACCGCATGTAGTACAACATCGCCATCTGAATGGGCTAGTAGACCTTGTTCATAAGGAATTCTCACACCACCAATAATAATTGGGCCTTCTCCGCCAAATTTATGTACATCATAACCGTGTCCAATTCTCATATTATGTGTTCCTTATGCTGGTAATTTGTCGAGAGAGGAAAAATTCTGCAAGAGCCAAGTCTTCTGGTTGTGTGACTTTTATATTATCCGCACGGCCTTTAACTAATAAGGGTTCATATCCACCAAATTCCATCGCAGATGCTTCATCAGTAATGGGTACGTTTTGTGCCAATGCGTTTTCAAGATTTTGTTTTAACAAGGCCGCTGGGAAAAATTGTGGCGTTAAAGCATGCCATAGCGTGTCTCTTGCCACTGTTTTTTCAATATGGTTATCTTGTTGATGACTACGTTTCATCGTATCACGCACAGGAGAGGCTAAGATCCCGCCACAAAATTGAGGATCAAGATGGTTATCATCAATGAGTTGAATAAGATTATCCAAATCACTAAAGGACAGGCAGGGTCTTGCTGCATCATGAACTAGCGCCCATGTATTTTGCGCAAGATGTTCTGTAATATAGCGAAGCCCTGATAATACCGAATCAGCACGTTGTCCCCCTCCTTTAACGACAATAATTCGTTTATCTTTAGCAAGAGCTAGGTGATAAAAATAGTCATCTTCTGGGTTAATTGCGACAATAATTTGCGAAATGCGTGGATGTTTTAATAGCGCATTAATAGTATGTTCAAGGATAGTCAATCTGCCAATTTTAAGGTATTGCTTCGGGCAGGTTGCTTGCATTCGACTACCTATGCCGGCAGCGGGAATAACCGCCACAATAGGAAAAGTAGAGTTTGGTATATTCATTATAGTATTTATATCAAGGCACACTATTAATTCAACAAATTAACGACGTGGTTGGGATTTATCATTAACAATACGATAAAAGCTTTCATTAGGCTTTATCATGCCAAGTTCACTACGAGCACGCTCATCTAATGCTTCTTGCCCGCCATTGAGGTCATCAATCTCCGCAAATAAGCGATCATTACGCGACTTTAATTGTGCGTTTTGCGCTAATGCAGATTCAACTTCTTGACTTACTTTGTTGTAATCATGAATACCATTTTTACCTAACCACAATGAATATTGTAGAAAACCAAGTAAGATCAGAAGTAAGACTGTTAATTTCCCCATTACCACCCCCAAAATGAATGGGCTAATCATCCCACAACTCTCCCATCTGCGCCACAAAAGCGCGCAGATATATTACATGAATATTCGTATTCCCCCCACCCTTAACATAAACAATCACGCTATTTTTCAGATAAAGTATAAGTTATATGCTTAAAAGCGCGTTTTTATCTACTGGAGTGGTAAGTAAAGAAGTGGTATTTACACTGTATTTGCCGCCAAATCAGTTTATTAAAAAACCCCTTCTATCCCTACATATTTTCCCAGATAAGAGAAAATGATGTAGAGATATGATTAGCGGTAAATTTGTTGTTGCTGTAAATAAGCGAGGATTTGTTGTGTAAGCTCATTAATCGCGAGTGAGCCGTCTAAATGAATTTCTGGCGCAGTGGGTGGTTCATAAGGTGAATCAATGCCGGAAAACTGTTTGATCTCTCCTCGTCGTGCTTTTTGATAGAGGCCTTTAGGATCACGTGCTTCACAAAGGGCTAAAGGTGTATCAACAAAGATCTCAATAAATCGCCCTTGAGCAAACCTTTCTCTTACTTGTTGTCTATCTTGCTGATAAGGAGAAATAAATGCTGTTAAGACAATTAATCCGGCATCAACCATTAGTTTAGCCACTTCCCCTACACGGCGAATATTTTCATGCCTATCTTGTTCACTAAACCCAAGATCATGGCATAAACCATGGCGTAGATTATCACCATCTAATAAATAGGTGCGGATAGGCGCATGGAGTGTCGAGTACTGATATAAGGTTTGCTCTAGCGCATCAGCCAGTGTTGATTTACCTGAGCCAGATAACCCAGTAAACCAAAGTACACATCCTTTGTGTACCTGTTGTGCTTCACGCTCTTTTAACCCTATTTGATGAGGATGCCAGACAATATCTTGATGTATCGTCACTATTTTCCTCCCAGTAAGTCTCTTGCGCCCCAATGCGGAAAATGGCGGCGGATCAACTGATTGAGTTCAATTTCAAATGCATCGTATTGGGAAGTTGTGGGTTGCACGTTGTCGCGAATTTCTCGAATAAGACCAGCACCCACCGTGACATTGCTTAATCTATCAATAAAAATAAGCCCTCCTGTTTGTGCATTAAGTTGATAGTTATCCAGCACCAATGGCTCTTCAAATAACACTTCAACATGCCCAATGGCATTTAGCGCTAAACTTTCGGTCACTTGTTGAGTGAGCTTATCCACATCAACTTGATAGTGAATATTCTCTATTTTGGCACGACTTTTTTTGCCCGCTACTTTGATATCAAGGGTTTGCCCCTGTACTAACGGTTGTTCTGACATCCATACGATATCCACCAACGCATGATTGCTAACATTAGCAGTAGTATCGTTAGCATCAACAATAATGTCGCCACGACTAATATCGATTTCATCCGCTAACACCAGTGTAATCGCTTGACCCACTTGCGCCTGAGTCAGATCGCCATCAAAAGTCACAATACGTTTAATGGTTGAACGCTGTCCTGAGGGTAATACTTTGATCTGTTGTCCTTGATAAAGAGAGCCTGATGAAACTGTGCCACTGTAGCCTCTAAAATCTAAATCAGGACGATTCACATACTGTACAGGAAAACGCAATCTTTGAGATTTAGCCCCTAATTTAAATTTAACCGGCGCATCTTCAAGTAATGCCAACAGTGTTTCTCCTGTATACCAAGGCATATTTAATGAAGGAGATACTACATTATCTCCCTCCAGTGCAGAGATAGGCACAAATTCGATAGTGAGATCGCGCGGTAATTGTTGTGCAAAGTGCAGGTAATCTTGTTGGATCGACTCAAAGATCTCTTTTTGATAATCAAGTAGATCCATTTTATTAATCGCGACCACTAAGTGACGGATCCCAAGGAGTGTGCTAATAAAACTATGGCGGCGAGTTTGC
>NZ_BAABMO010000018.1:0-72580 GCF_054767435.1 Proteus sp. MB838 | reverse complement strand
CCCTAACACGGTAGCATTAGATGAATTATCAAGCTTTAATTTTACTGGTAACTATCGCCACTATATTGCTCTACCTGATTTGCGTGTTTATAGTCATGCTGGGTTCCCATTTAGCCGTTATGCCGATTTGTCAGAAACTCTTATTTATGTCAACCAATCCCCTTCACCTGAGCAATTAACAACGTTATTGATATCATTAGGTAATATTGGTGCACAAACTGGCTATCCCGCGTTAAATGTCTCTTTAACTGCATCATTAGAGGAATTATCAAAACAAGAAGCTGATTTATTATTAATCGGGACAATTCCCCCAGCACTCAATAATGATAAACAGATGAATGTCTTGATTGATAAAGCACGTAGCGAAATTACACTGCCATCACGTGAAATCACCATTTTTAGTCATACCAATTATCAAGATCTAGATAAGCGTCCAGATAGCAGAACATCTTTAACATCAACCGGATCACTCGGCACTATTATTGGTTTTCAATCTCCGTTCTTTTCACAGCGTAGTGTCGTGGCGCTATTAGCCGATAGTCCCCAAGGTTATCGATTATTAAATGAAGCGATAAGTGATAGTGGTAAACGTGATGCAATGCATGGCTCTGTAGTATTAGTCAGAGAGTCTGGTGTCCATAGTTTACGTGTTGGTGATACCTATTTCGTCGGTTATTTACCTTGGTGGGAAGAGGTTTGGTATGTTTTTGCTTCACACCCTATTTGGCTGGGGTTAGCTGCCATTGTCGGTATTGTGCTTATTTCTCTTCTTATTTGGCGAGCAATGAAAATAAGAAGCCAACGTCGTCTTGCGGATAAGGAGTAAGTTATGATGTGGCGCATTTGTTATCAATATCTCCTTGCTCTTGGTTTGCTGGCAGGCATATTGCCTGTCACGCAAGCCGCAGATGATCCGACTGAAACTTTTTTATATGAGCAAGTTAGACTAGGCAACTCGAAAAGTAACGATGTTTTAGTTTCTCAATCACTGTATCGTTTATCACTTATAAAACCGAACGATCCTAGTGTGTTGTTAATGCGTATCCAATTTGCTGTAAAACAAAAAGAAACAGCAAAAGCACAACAACTGGTTGAGCAATTACGTATGCATGGCGAAAATACTGAACAATATCAACGTGCGATTAAGCTACTATCATTAACCCATGAAGATAACCGCCAAATCCTACAAAAAGCCTACCTTTATCAGACTGCGGGTCGTTATGATGAAGCCTTGCAATTATATGATGATATTTACCAAGGCACGCCCCCCCGATGAAGGGTTAGCCCTTGAGTATCTCAATGTATTAATTGCTGCAAACCATGCCAACAAAATGGCACGTATTAAGCAGATTTATCACACTTATCCCAATAACCAACAGATAGCTAATATCTATCAGCAATATCATCTTACCCCAGCATTATCTACTCCCTCAGCGACCTCTGCCCCCAATAACACAATATCTATTCGTGCATTAAAACAGCAGTTACGCCAGCAGCCTGATAATGCAGATATAATCGGAACATTAGGCGTGCGCTATTCGCGCGCAAATCAACGAGCACCCGCGATTTATTATCTTTCTCAAGCACTCACATTGGCTCCCAAACACAACGATAGTGATTTGTGGCGTACGCTGTTGCAATCAAATCAATATTGGCATTTACTTGCCAAGGCTGATGAAGCGTTATTAAATCAAGAGTACCCTGCCGCTAAGCGCTATTTTACCCAAGTACGTCAACTCAGCCCCTATAAAAGTGAAGCTTATATTGGTTTAGGGGATATCGAGTTAGCGCAACATCAATTAGAGCAAGCTGAACGTTATTATCAACAAGCGCTACAATATCAGCCTAATGATGCGGCGACTTTGCATAGCCTGACCAAGCTCTATCGTCAACAATCGCATCAAAAAGCCGCCCAATTTATGGCTAACTTAACATCACAGCAATACAAAAATTTAGCCCAAGACTATGGGTATATCATTTCAGGTATACAACAAGACTTAGCTGCTGACGATGAACAGCAACAACACTATCTCAGTGCGATTGAGAAACGTAAGGCTATCGCTAAAGCGTATCCTGATGAAGTCTGGAATATTTATCGTCTGGCGGATGATTTACTTATCACTCAACAACCCCAATTTGCTGAGGATTACTTTAATCAACTTAATCAACGACGACCTAATGATCCCTCTCGACGATATGCCTATGCGTTATATCTCAATAAAACAGGGCGAGCACAACAAGCACTTAACACCTTAAAGACGATCCCTTTATCGCAGCGCAGTGAAAGTATGAACGCCTTAGATAGCCAATTACGTTTTGGTCAAATTATGGCGCATGCACAATCACTAAGAGAACATAACCAACAACAGCAAGCTGTCGAATATCTTTTCACCCATATTCCTCCTGAGCAAAAAATAGAAAGCTATCTGTTATTAGCGCAATGGGCCGAAGAAGATGACCAACTCAATCAAGCATTAAATTATTATCATACAGTATTAAATTTAGCGCCTAATAATGAAACAGCACTATTAGGTGCAACAGAGATATCTTTAGCGCAACATCAAATAGATCAAGCTCGTTATTACTTAGCTCAGATAGAACAATTATCTCCTGAAAAATTTAACCACTATTCACTAAGACGTTTAGCAAACGCTGAAAAAACGACGGGAAATATTGATAAAGCCAAACACTATTTTATCTATTTAGCTCGCCAAGTTGACAAGGAGCCAGATAGTGCTGATGGATTAATTTTACGTGATATTGGTCGTTTTTATCGTGATAGCCAACAAGTTCAATCCGCTCATCACTATTATCAACAAGCGATGCTAAAAGAGGGTATCACGCATACACTGCCAAAAAACAATATTGAATACACCACACTTATGCGTAACAACCCAAATGATAATTGGCTATCACGTAGTGTACGTGATGATGCAAGTACCCTTTATCGTCACCAAGAGTGGCGTTTTACCCTAGAGCATGATTATTGGGGATCAAATGGCAGTGAGGGATACTCTAAATTACGCGCTCATACCACCATGTTACAACTGGATCATCCTATTTATCATGGCCGTTTCTTTTGGCGTACTGATTTTGTGCACTTAAATAGTGGCACATTAGGTACAGCGCCATACGATGCTAAATTTGGTAGTTGTTATCGCACAGGTTGTTTCCCTCTAAAGCAAAAAGCCTTTGGTGTTAGTCCTGCTATCGGTTGGGAAAATGAGCAATGGCAATGGGATTTAGGTACCACGCCACTCGGTTTTAATGTGACTGATTGGGTAGGTAAAATTGCTTATAACGATAGTTTTTATCATCTCGGTTGGAGTGTAGATCTTCACCGTCGCCCGGTAAATAGCTCATTACTTGCCTTTGCAGGCCAACGTGATAGTTGGACCAATCAAGTTTGGGGGGGCGTTAGAAAAACGGGGCTTCGTTTAAGTGGCAGTTATGATCTGGGAGGCAAGGATGGGTATTGGGGAGAAATATCGCTTGATAGATTAACAGGAAAAAATGTTAAAAATAACAGCAGTGTGAAAGCCATGGGCGGTTATTACTATAAGTTAATCAATGAAAATGATCGCCGCATTTCTGTTGGCTTAAATAGCATGCTTTGGCATTACAATAAAGATCTTAGTGGCTACACCTTGGGGCAAGGGGGTTATTATAGCCCACAACAATATCTCTCATTCTCACTGCCCGTTAATTACCGTCAACGTACTGAAAATTGGTCATGGGAAGTATCTGGCTCTCTCTCTTGGTCTTATTCAAAAACCGATGATAGCAGACGTTATCCATTACAAAATCTCGTTTCAAGCGATAAATTTAATTCTGATCCCTTAAAAGAAATATTTAAGCATGAGAGAAATATCATTGATAAGGGGGATTCGGGTCATGGTTTTGGTTATACAGCAAGAGCATTAATTGAACATCGAATAACACCACATTGGTTTATAGGTGCCGCTATCGATATTCAGCAAGCGAAAAACTATACGCCAAGCCATGCACTAATGTATTTACGCTATTCATTTGATGGATGGAATGGTGATTTAGATCTTCCGCCTAACCCGCTTATTCCTTACGCAGATTTTAAATAATCCCGTAACAAGATTAAACAACAAACAGACAGCTAATGCGGTCCGTTTGTTGTTTTTTATCGCGTGTGATTAAAATAGTGATGATTATTGTGGTTTGCGAATTAACCCAATAATTAGCCACCCAACAATCATAGCTGACACAAATAATACACCTTGGGTAAAACCACCCCCCGCTAATACCAAACCGGGTCCAGGGCAAATACCCGCAAGCCCCCATCCTAAACCAAATAAGATACTGCCGAAGACGAGAGGTTTATCAATCACTGTTTTAGTTGGAATGGCCAGAGGACAGGCTAATAAACTTTGTTGACGATGACGTGCAATTTGGTAACTAATAGCACTGACGATAAGACCCGCCCCCATAATAAATAACAATGACGGATCCCAATCTCCACGAATATCTAAAAATGCCAAGATCTTTTGTGGGTTGCTCATACCACCGATGATCAATCCAGCACTAAATAATAGGCCACTAATAAAAGCAATTAATTTGGTCATTATCTTAGCCTCCGATGACATGGCGTTGAATATACACAGTCACAAATGCCGTCACCATAAAGACAAGAACTGCAACAATAGAACGACGCGATAATCGTGCTAATCCGCAAATTCCATGCCCACTGGTACAGCCATTCCCCAGACGTGTACCTGCTCCCACCAGTACACCGGCAATGATCAACTGCCAAGATGAAACGTCAATAATAGGTGTTAACGGTTTATCAAATAGATAAAACAGTGTCGGTGTAATCAACATACCGAGTAAAAATGCCCATCGCCACCCATTACCTTGTTGGTTAGTGGTTAATACTCCTCCTAAAATCCCACTAATACCTGCAATACGACCATTAAACAGTAATAAAATAGCCGCTGCTAAACCTATTAATAGCCCACCCAATGCCGAGCTCCAAGGCGTAAAGTGAACCCAATCTATATTCATAAGTTAACCTGCTATAGGACAATATAGCTGATAAAGTGTATTTAATAGCACCAATACTTTTTCATCAGCAATAGAATAAAAAATACGTTTTCCATCACGACGAGTATTCACAAGCCCTTCATTTCTTAACACAGTAAGTTGTTGAGAAAGCGTAGGCTGGCGGATCCCTAAACTTTCTTCCAATTCACTGACACTTTTTTCGCCCTGACTTAATTGGCACAATAAGAGTAGTCGATCACCATTGCCTAGCGTTTTCAGCATACTAGAGGCTTCATTAGCCGCTAATTTCATGGCTTCCAATAAATCAGGTTGAACTCGTTGTGTCATGGTAAACTCCATAATCAATATACTTTTTAATAATATGTTAATTTATATATTGTGCAAGTTTTCTTTTATTGCGTGTTTTAATAAGGCGCTATATGCTCTCTAATATGAAAACAGTAAGAATCCCTATCGCCTTAGTGCAAAGTGTTATGCGTACACTGCGTGAAAAACTGCAACAGGCCAATAAATATCTTAATACAGATTACCCAGAACCCACTCTACAATATAACCAGAGAGGAACTATTGCAGGCAGTGCCTATTATGCAAATTGGGAGATCCGTCTTAATCCTACATTATTGATTGAAAATAAACAGAATTTTATTGAAGAAGTTATTCCTCATGAATTAGCACATCTGCTAGTTAGTCGCCATTTTGGTCGTGTGGCACCTCATGGCAAGGAGTGGAAATGGATGATGGAAACTGTGTTACAGGTGAGTGCGAAACGGACCCATCATTTTGATATCAGCAATGTAACAGCAAAAACGTTTAGCTATGCTTGTCGCTGCCAAGAAATACACCAGTTAACTCTTCGCCGACACAATAAAGTACAACGAGGAGAAACCCAGTATCGTTGTCGTCATTGTCAGGCGATTTTACAATTAATTAAAGAGTAAAAAAAAGTAAGCTTGGTCTTTAAGACTAAACGTCAGCCGAGGTTCTGAGTGACACTGATCAGGGATGTTAGTATAAACACTGGCAATAAAACTGCGGGAAGTCATTTCAAATTTTGATGAATTCAAATGATCAATTAAGTAAAAGTATATCAGGCAAAAAGATAGAGAAACTTATTGAATTTTATGCAAACTATATTCAAATACTTCACAAAATTACAGTGAATTTATCAAGCGTTGCATCATTGCAAGTAAGGAAGTTTATGATGAAAATAGAAAGGCAAATGCAATATCGCATGTAATTCAAGTAAAGCCTGAAGAGCCAAAGAAAAATATTCCTCCTAAAAAAGATCAAGAGTAATTTCTCACTGAGTCATATAGCCAAGATCAAATCATCTAGCCCATCCTTGGGATGGGTGATGGTATATATCCTTTAGCTTTAAATGATGTATACTTTGTATGCGTATCTATTTCAGCGAAGGTAATAAACTATGATTTCTGAGGCTATTATGATGGCAATGCTATCAAATCCAATGGATAAAAAAGATGTGGATTCAGGCTTGGCTAATTTAGCCATGTCGATAGCTACCATTGTTGATAAAAAGGCAAAAGGTGATGTATCACCAGATGAAATTATGGATTTAATTGTTGGTGGTAAGACCGTGCTAACGACCCTTGTTACATCAATCGATGAAATAGTGGCTTTACTTGATGACCCAACAAAAGATGACATAAAAAAATATGCAGGTAATAACCCTGATGAGGTTACGCGTGAATTGGAACGAGTGATTAACCATGGTAATAATGTAATTATGATGATTGAGGCAATGTATAGCATTGCTAAAACTACCAAGGCTTTTCATCCATTTGAAAGCATAGCTGATGGTTACTTCAAAGAAGTTATTCTTAAAATGGCTGCACTAAGAAACCATACACAAGCACTTTATAGACAATTTAATCAGCATATTAACCCGTTACCCGCAATGGAGGTTGAAGATGGATTCGGTGAAGAGGATATAGCATTGTTTAATTCCTCAATAGCTGAATTTAATCAAGATCTGCTTGCAGGTAACTTGCAATGCTGATAGTCACAATCACGCCCAGATATAAAGATAACGGTGTTTATCGGAAGTATGCGGCTAAGCTATCAGCTGCTCTTAATGGCTCATCCCTCTCTGGGTATGTAGGTAAATTTGCTGATTTTAGGAATAGCGCCATAGCGCGTCAGTCATTTATTGAAAAGGTTCATATAAGAACGCCAAATGAAAAACCTTGGGATGGCGAAACTCGACAGGCTGTTAGAGTGAGCGATAACTTTTTAGTGTTTTGTAAGCACTGTATGTACGATGATTATTACCAAATTCTGGCAATCATAACTCCTGATGCACATGCTCGTTCAGATGCGTTGCTTCCAATATTGGCAGATATGGCAGAAACTTATTTTCATTCTTTATCGCTTAAAGAGTTAGCTGGATTAGATCAGTTCTAGCCACACATAGCTCAAGGACGACTTGCTTGAGATCACATAGCGGGTGGTTTTATATTTAAGACGCTGACGCGACTTAAACAGGCTAAAGCCCATAACAAAAAATAAAGCCGATAACTGGTTAGTTTATCGGCTTTATTCGGTATAAATAAGGGAGGATTGATATATTAAGCAAACACACTCATAGTATGAGATGCTATTTCAAAGTAGATAATAAGCCCAGTGCCATCAATAAACGTTGCAATAAAAGGTGCAGACACCACCGCTGGATCAACACCAATACGCTTTAATACCATTGGAATAATAGAAGAGACAATAGCACTCCAAACCGTAATTGAAATTAGCGTTAATCCCACCACTATCATCACTTCCATGCCAACCCCTAAGGTCCAAGCACGAATAAATCCTGCTATTCCCATGGTTAAAGCCACCATTATCGAGGTCGTGATCTCTTTTCTTAATACTGACCATACATTACGCAAGCTCACCTCACCTAATGCCATGGCACGTACTAATGTTGAGGTAATTTGTGTACCGCTATTACCACCAGTACCAATTAATAATGGAATAAAGAAAGCTAAAGAGATAGCAGCTTCAAGTCTGTCTTCAAAAGCATGTAACACCGTACTGGTATAAGCTTCAGCAATAAACAGCATTAATAGCCAGACAACACGTTTACGCCACAAAGTGACCGGACTTGTCTCTAAATAAGGTTGTTCTAATGGCGACGTTGCCCCCTGCATTTGTGCATCTAGCGTATTTTCATCTTCAATTAAATCAGCAATATCTTGAGGTCGTAATACACCAACTAACTTACCAAAATGCATCACAGGTACACTGTCTAAACCACTTTGGCTAATTAACTGATAAACATCATGTCGGCTTTGCTCCGGTGAAACTGAGAAAAATGTTTGGCGCATAATATCCGAAACAAAAAGCTCATTATCAGCAAGTAGTAATGATTTAACCGGCAAAATACCGTTAAGATAATTATCTTTATCTACGACATACAGATAAGTTGGAATTAATTCATCTTTTAAATCATTAACCAGCTGTGCTTTTACATGTTCAACCGAATCTGCGACAGAAACAGAAATATAATTCTGACTCATATAAGCACTAACGGTAGCATCATCTTTTAAACGATGATGTTGCTCTTGTATTGAATGATTATTGGGTGTGTTTAAGGATGCGCCTGCCATTAATGCAGCATCCATTTTATGTTGAGGAGTAAATTTCATTTTTTTGGTTCCCTATGACTGTTTGTGTTTAGCAAATCAGTTCTCAATAGGGGCGAAACCAGATGCGAGAATGCAAAAGCTATCTACACGTCTCGGTTTTAGCACTATACAACGTATCCGATGAATACTGGAAGTTACATGGAGATATACCTTCGGTCGATATATCTTGTCCTAATCTTGGGCGTCTCTCGACGTCGTCAGATCAGTAACCTGTGTTTGTATAGGAGCCTCGCCTAACGAGATACTGCACTTTTCTTGCGAATGCGGCGCGCATTATAACCACTCACATTATAATGAAAAGTCTCATCGTAGTTTTGTTTAAGTTCTATTGATAAATCTTAAATCGCTTATTTTTTACATCATTAATTAAATACTCACCTCAAATAGAGATGAATAAAATAGTTTTAAATAAATTGGTTATTAATTGATTATTTTAATGCTAATTTTTGTACTTTTATTTCTTCAGCTTGTGAGAAGATCTCATTGACTGTTTTACCATCTAACGATTGACACATTTTTCGCGTGATCATATCAGCATTTTTATTGCGCCCAGCAATGACTAAATCATTAAAATTAATATCATTTAGCATGGCTAATTCTATTGCTTCATCAAAGCGTTGCTGCTCTTCAAGCGGTAATGAATTGCGCATTTCTACAATCGATATTCGTAATGACTCAACATTAGAGCCATCTAGGGTTTGATTTTTTTCGCAACCAGAAAGTATGACAGTAAATAAACAAATAAATAACAATTTTTTCATATATCCCCCCCTTTCCCTATCATAAATTAAATAATAGCAGAATGTGTATCAGTAAACTGCTAATTAAGTAAAATAAATACTTAATTCATTATAGCTTTACGTGTTATATATTATATTGAATAAATAAACTCTCTTTTTAAAAATAATAACAAAAAACCCCGCTAATAAATTAGCAGGGTAAAATAGAAGGATAGATAAAGAATAGATAATAAAATGAATGATTAGGCTAGTTCAACATCACCTGTTAATCGACAACTACAGGCTAAAACATAACCTTGTGCTATCTCATCAGCAGTTAAAGTACTGGTGCTGGTGACCTCATAATCACCTTTCACAATGCGTGTTTTACAGCTACCACACACTCCAGCACGACAAGCAGCCAAAACAGGAACACTGTTTTCTTCCATCGCTGTTAATAATGTCATCCCCACCGGTACGTTAATTTGCTTTAACGGATGACGAATAGTCATAGTAAGTTGTTGTGCTTCATCAACACACATTGGCTCATCACCAAAACGTTCCATAAAAATATTCTCTGCACAAACACCAAGATTTTTGGCAAAACGCGCAGTATCTTCCATATAACTATTAGGCCCACAACACATAACAGTACGACTGGCAATATCCGGCACTAAAGCGGCTAGTTTTTCTTGAGAAATACGTCCACTAAAAATTCCCTTATCATCCGGCAACTTAGGCATCATAATAAAATTGAGATTATAGGGATAAGCATTAGCTAACTCTAACCACTCTTTTTCAAAAATAAATTGGCTCTGTTCGCGAATATTAAAAATGACCGTGATATCCGCTTTAGGTTGATTATTTAACAACCAACGCGTCATCGACATAATAGGGGTCACACCGCACCCCGCAGCGAGCATTAAATAACGCGTTCCTTCTCTATCTGCACAGGTGAACTCCCCTTGTGCGTCTGATAACCAGAGATAATCACCCGGCTTAACTTGAGATGTTAACCACGTTGACCCCACCCCATTGTCGATACGACGAACCGTTAAAGAGACAAAAGGACTTAATCCCGGAGAAGACGAGAGCGTATAAGCTCGCATCGTTTCATCGCTATTATTAATACTGACTAGTGCAAATTGGCCGGGTTTATAGCGATAAAAATCATGGTTAATTAAATTCAGTGTCCACACTTCCGGGGTTTCCTGATGGATAGAGTGAACTTGCATACGATTAGGACAAAGAGCTGTTGGCATCGTCATGGATATTGCTTCCTTACCGAAGCCTTTAGGCTTCGGCAATGATGATGAATAAATAAATTAAGCAGAAAGAATTTCTTGAAGATCTTGTTCTGGCGTGGTGATCGCACGCATACCAAATTTTTCATTAAGTATTGCGAGCAAATTATCGGTTAAAAATGCAGGCGCAGTCGGCCCAGTATAAATATTTTTTACCCCTAATGAGAGTAGGGTTAATAAAATAACAATCGCTTTTTGTTCAAACCACGACAAAATCAAGGACAGGGGTAAATCATTTACACCACAACCTAATTTTTCTGCAAGATTAACCGCTAGCATAATCGCAGAGTAGGCATCGTTACACTGACCCACATCAAGTAAGCGCGGTAAGCCCTCTAATGTGCCAAAATCAAGTTTATTAAAGCGATATTTACCACAAGCTAATGTCATAATTAAGCAATCTTGGGGAATGGCACGAGCAAGATCGGTATAGTAGCTACGTTCCCCACGACTACCATCACACCCCCCAACTAAGAAGACATGACGAAGTTTTTTCTGTGAAACTAAATCAATCACTGTATCAGCCGCATTTAATAGTGTTTGACGACCAAATCCAACAGTAATTAAGTGTTCAATTTCACTGTACGGAAATCCCTCTAAAGAGAGCGCTTGCTCAATCATTTCAGAGAAATCATCACCTTTAATGTGTTTCACACCCGGCCAACCAACAATACTACGCGTCCAAATACGATCGCCATAGTTCCCCACATTAGGATCAATAATACAGTTAGATGTCATTAACACAGGGCCAGGAAATTTGGCAAATTCACTTTGTTGATTCTGCCAACCACTTCCGTAGTTACCGACTAAGTGTTTATATTTTTTCAGCTCTGGATAACCATGGGCGGGTAACATTTCACCGTGCGTATAAACATTAATGCCTTTACCTTCGGTCTGTTCAAGTAGCATCTGTAAATCTTTCAGATCATGGCCTGAAATTAAAATAGCTTTACCTGCTACTGGGCGTACATTAACGGAAACAGGGGTTGGATCACCATAAGCTTGAGTTTCACCTTTATCCAATAATGCCATAATACGAAAGTTCATTTGACCAATGCCCATTGCATTGTCTAGCAACTCATTCATATCCGCAGGATCGGTACCTAACCATGCCATGTAACGATGATATTCAGCATAAATTTCATCATCGTACTGGCCTAAAACATGAGCATGCTCCATATAAGCAGCAGCACCTTTTAAGCCATACAAGCAAAGCATACGTAAACCATGCAGATCATCCCCCACTTGCGCTTTATCATTATTTAATGCAAAGCGTTGGGCTTGTTTCTGTAGACTGGCTAAGTCGTTGCCTTCTAATTGAATTTCGGCTTTAGGATGAGCGACTTGGATGGCTGCATTTTTGGCTAACGTACGTGATTTTAAGCTTTCACGTAAATAAATAGCCTCTTTGGCATATCCAACAATACGTTCAGAATCAAAATTAACATTGGTTAACATCGAGAAGAAAGCCCGTGGCGCAAAGCTGTCTATATCGTGATCAATAATATCAACACTACGCGCAGCTAATGCCCATGCTGACAGCCCTTCTAATACTGCCACCAATAAGTCTTGTAGATCAGAGGTTTCTGCTGTTTTACCGCACATACCTTGCGCATAGGCACAACCATTACCAACAGGTGTTCTCATTGTTTGTTCACATTGCACACAATACATATCGAATTCCTTCTATAAGATGACGCTTTATTTTTATAAGTTGCATTAAATATGCAACATAAGAATACGCCATTTTTATAGTAGGAAAAGTGTCAGATGAAATAATCTGCGCCATGTTTGATCTAACGCAATTTATTGCTGTGCTTAAGAGCTTGCTTTTTTTTTTCTGTTGATTTGGCTTCACACCTCGTAAGAGGGTGAGTAAACAAACTAAAGGGCTTTTCTTATAAGGGAAATTGAGAAGAAATGTTGCAGTGTCGCACGGGATGATTTTGTTACATCTCAGCTAAAAAAGAGTGAGATGAATCGATTAAATTAATTAGTTCTCATTGTATATATAATATCTATTTATTATTTTTGATAGTTAATATTACCTATTGCATCAATAGCTAATAAAATTACTACAATTGATATATTTTAATAGTACGAGTATTACGAAATGAAACTATAGAATTTGACGATACTCCCCCTACACTGGAGATTAAAAATGATTAAATTAAATAATGTTCCATCCGAATTTCGTCCCTTAGAAAGCTACAAAATGTTAATCGGCGGCGAATGGGTATCCAGTACATCGCAACAAACGACCAAAACCTATAGTCCCGCAACCGGTGAGTTATTAAGTGAATATCCATCAGGTACAGCTGAAGACGTTGATCTTGCTGTAAAAGCGGCTCGTAAAGCTTTTGATCATTGGCGTAAAACCTCTCCTGCTCAACGCCAAGCGCTATTATTAAAAATTGCTGACCGTTTAGAACAAGAGCAAGAACGTTTTGCTTGGATTGAGTCTCTTGATAACGGTAAACCACTCAATGAATCGAAAAACATCGATTTACCCGCCTCTATTGACCATTTTCGATATTTTGCAGGCGTGATACGCTCTCATACCGATGAAAGTGCTGTCTTAGACGAAAATACCCTGAGTCTTGTTATTCGTGAGCCCATTGGTGTCGTTGGACAAATTATTCCATGGAATTTTCCATTATTAATGGCTGCTTGGAAATTAGCCCCTGCCATCGCCGCTGGAGATACCGTTGTTATTAATCCAGCCACACTCACCTCACTTTCATTATTAGAGCTAGGTCGTATTTTAAATGAAATATTACCAGCCGGTGTTATAAATATTGTTACTGGTCGTGGATCTGTTGCTGGACAAGCTATTCTAGAACACCAAGACATTGATAAACTAGCATTTACCGGTTCAACCAATGTAGGTTATACCGTTGCAGCTGCGGCGGCGAAAAAAATGGTACCAGCCACTTTAGAATTGGGGGGTAAGTCAGCCAATATCGTCTTCCCTGATGCGAATATGAAAAAAGCCGTTAAATATTCCGCATTAGCGATATTAATGAACCAAGGACAGGCCTGTGAATCTGGCTCCCGTTTATTCTTACATAGAGATATTCATGACGCATTCTTAAAAGAGTTAAAAGCAGAATTTGAGCGTATCCGTGTTGGTGATCCACTTGATCCTAATACACAAATGGGTACCCAAGTCAGCCAAGCGCAAATGGATACCATTTTAGGTTATGTTGAGCTGACCAAAAAAGAAGGTGCAACCATACTCACAGGAGGTGAGCGTATTACGGGTGAAGGGTTTGATGATGGCTTTTTTGTTCGCCCAACCATTATTATCAATGCCACAAACCAAATGCGTGTCGCACGTGAAGAAATTTTTGGCCCTGTATTATGTGTGATCCCATTTGATAATGAAGAAGATGTTATTGAAATGGCTAATGACTCTGAATATGGCCTTGGTGGTGGTGTCTGGACTCAAGATATTAACCGCGCACTACGAGTTGCAAAAGCCGTTAGAACTGGCCGTATGTGGGTAAATACTTATCATGAACTTCCTGCTCATGCACCATTTGGCGGTTATAAAAAATCAGGCTTAGGTCGTGAAACGCATAAAATGATGTTAGATGCCTACAGCCAAGTGAAAAACATCTTCATTAGTACCAAAGAATAATTAACCTCTAGTTAAGCATATTCTTATAAATATAATTATCTATACTCATCTCTTAGCCTTCTCCCCAGAAGGCTTTTTATTTGCTGTAAGCAACAAAAAACCGTATGCGCTTTTCCTAATATCTAATATTAACTGCTCACATACGGTTATTCGTTTAGATGGTCATTTAGCCTTAGATAAACAAACGCGTTTATTCCGCTTCTGCTTCTTTTTTGCTTACAGAATTCACTTGTTCATTTAGATCAATATCAACCGCATTAACATCTTTTATATAGTCTTTTGTTAGACGATAAACGATGGGGCTAAGCAGTGCTAATGCAATTAAGTTAGGAATAGCCATCATCGCATTTAATGTATCAGCAAGTAACCAAACAAATTCTAAGGATTGAGTCGCGCCAATTGGCAAGACAATTAACCATGCAATACGAAAAGGCATAATGGCTTTCGGTCCAAATAGATATTGCACACATTTCTCACCGTAATAGCTCCAACCTAAAATAGTGGTAAAAGCAAAAACAGCCAATGCGATCGCAACAATATAGTTACCTCCAGGGATAGCCATAGAGAACGAACTTGCAGTAAGTGTTGCCCCACTTTGCCCTGTCAGCCACTGTCCGGTGATCACAATCGTTAATCCGGTGACAGAACAGGCAATAATGGTATCAATGAAAGTCCCCAACATGGCAATTAAGCCTTGACGGATCGGGTTTTGTGTTTTGGCTGTCGCATGAGCAATGGGTGCACTACCTAATCCTGCTTCATTGGAGAATACACCTCGTGCAACACCAAAACGTATTGCCGCCCAAACAGCCGCACCAGCAAACCCACCTTGCGCAGCAACCGGTGTGAAAGCAGATTTTACAATCAACATAAATGCATCAGGAATAGCAGTAATATTCAGCGCAAGTACGACAATCCCTGCCCCAAAATACCCTACTGTCATAATGGGCACTAATTTACCGGCAACATCAGCAATACGCTTAATTCCACCAATTAATACAGCACCGACTAAAATAACTAATGCAATTGCTGTCACTGTGGTAGAAATACCAAAATTACTTTGCAAAACATCCGCCACTGAGTTTGCCTGTACCGTATTACCTATACCGAAGCCGGCAAAACTACCAAAAATAGCAAATAGCGTTCCTAACCAAAGCCATTTTTTACCTAAACCGTTTTTAATATAATACATCGGTCCGCCTACGTAGTTGCCGTATTTATCAACCTCACGAAAACGTACCGCTAACACAGCTTCTGAATATTTAGTCGCCATACCGACTAAAGCAGTCATCCACATCCAAAATAGCGCTCCCGGTCCACCTAATACAACCGCTGTAGCGACTCCAGCAATATTGCCCGTACCGATAGTGGCAGAAAGCGCCGTCATTAATGCATTAAAAGGTGAGATTTGTCCCTCACCTCTTTTATCATTTTTCTCAAATAAAAGTTTAAATCCTGTACCTAATTTTCTAATTGGCAGAAAAGAGAGTCTAAACTGCATAAATAGACCGATGCCTAGAATACCGACTAACATCGGTACTCCCCACACCACGCCATTAATAGCGCTTAATATATTTGTGATGAAATCCATACGTTACCCTTTTTATCCAAATGTTATGTAAATATATATTTTTTGTTATCAGATACACTAAAGATGAAAAAAAGGAAATATGCTAGAAAAAAAACCGACTAATTATGAAATTGATTACATTATGTGAGAAATATCACTTGATGATTAAATTACGCTATTATTAGATACATTGTTATTTATATATAAAACATAAATTATGTATCAGCGAAACTCGATCAAAAAATCGCAAAATCAACAACGCTTTAATTGGTTTAGAAAAGCGAAAGAAACTAACCTTGCCCCGGTGAAAACGCTTATTCTTTCCGCCATTATCGGTACGTTAGCCGGATTAATTGGGGTACTATTTGAAAAAGCCGTTGGCTGGGTCATTCATTTAAGACAAGATAAATTAGCCGAGGTATTAACCAACCCTTATCTTTTGGCTATTGGCACGTTACTTGTTTCCTCTCTTTTAGCCATGAGTGGCTACTACTTAGTGAAGAAGTTTTCACCAGAATCTGGTGGTTCAGGTATACCGGAAATTGAAGGGGCAATGATAGATATTCGGCCAGTTCGTTGGTGGCGGGTATTGCCAGTAAAATTTATAGCCAGTATCGGTACTTTAGGCTCAGGTATGGTACTTGGTCGTGAAGGCCCCACCGTGCAACTAGGGGCTAATATTGGTCAACTCGTTAATGATGTCTCTCGCGTTAAAGATAAAGGAACACGCCAAACACTATTAGCCACAGGTGCTGCTGCCGGTTTAACGGCTGCCTTTAATGCTCCCTTGGCAGGCATTCTATTTATTATTGAAGAGATGAGACCACAATTTAAATATAATTTAATCTCTATTAAATCCGTCTTCATTGGCGTGATCATGTCTTGTATTGTATTTCGCCTAATTAATGGTGAAGGAGGCGTCATACAGATAGGTAAATTTTCTTCAGCGCCGATGAATACACTGTGGCTCTATTTAGTGTTAGGAATGTTATTTGGTGTTGTTGGGGTTATTTTTAGTAAATTACTGTTTTATGTTCAAACACAATTCCAACATTTTTATCAAGATAAAACCTCACGTTTTGTTTTAGCCGGTGGCGTGATTGGTGGTGCATGTGGTTTACTTGCATTGATTATTCCTGAAATAACCGGAGGCGGTTTTAGTATTATTCCTGCATTAAGTGCCGGAGGATATTCGTTAACTGCACTGCTACTATTTTTTGTGTTACGTACCATCACCACCATTATCAGCTTCTCCTCCGGTGCACCAGGAGGAATTTTTGCCCCCACATTAGCCTTAGGCACACTCTTTGGTAGCGCTTTTGGATTAATGGCAACCTATCTTTTCCCTGATTATCAAATTCAAATTGGCACTTTTGCTATTGCTGGAATGGGTGCTTTATTTGCCGCAACGGTGAGAGCGCCACTAACTGGGATTGTGTTAGTTCTAGAAATGACCGATAACTATCAACTTATTTTGCCGATGATAATTACCTGTCTTGGCGCAACCATGCTGGCGCAATTATTAGGCGGGCGACCTATTTATACGGTTCTACTCGAAAGAATACTACAACGCTCAGAAGCCAAAGAAAAAACAGAGGCTACCAAAGAGCCCCTATAGTTTTCAAATACTAAAATACCCTCGCTGTGATCTAACGAGGGTATTTTTCTCACCATCTATTTATTATTTTTTACGCGCAATTAATGTCGCAAAATTAAGTTGAATACGATTACCATTAGCATCAGTTTTATGTAGATGCCCTGAATTTTCATTATATTTAATAATATCCCAGCCTTGGTAATAATCCGCTAACTCACCTTGGCGCAAGAAGGTTTTGAAAGGAACTTCAGCAGACCCACTATTTGCTGTTTCAACAGGGCAAACAATGACATTAATCCCCTCTGGATTTGTACACTCCTGCATATTTTTAATAATATCTGCGATACGTTGACGCTGGCAAAACATCAAAACCACAGTAGAAATAATAATATCGTATTTCTCATTTAATGCTGCTTCATTTATATCATATAAGCCGCTTTTGATCGCTAAACCGGTTTTAGCTTTGACGGCTTCAATCGCATCAATATGAGCGGCATTAATATCTAATGCGGTCACATCATAACCTTGTAATGCTAAATAGAAGCTATTACGACCACGTCCTGCGCCTAAATCAAGCACTTTACATGGGGTAGTCAATGTTGCCATATAACGCACTTCTGAATGAGGTAATGACAAATCATTTTCTTTAAAAAATTTATCTTCGGGAGTGCATAAAAAAGAGAGCTGGCAAAGTACATCATCACTCGCTTTATCGATTTTATGCCATTGCTGAGGTTGAATAAGCGGAGGCTGATTTTCGCTATCACACTCTAAGAACACTTGTTCTCCATCATCCTTAAATAGCACAAATGTCATACTCCCTTGTAATATCCGCATTTGCGCATAAGTGCCTTCTTTTGTGTTATGACGCTCTAATAATGCTAAAGGGATCGCTGTTAAGTGCCATTCAGGTAGCGTTTTATACGTAACAAGTTCCATAATTCAACCTCTCTTAAGATGCATTTTAAATACATCTTATTGCAATCACTCTCTTAGGTAAAGGGGGATTTTTGACATACATTATTTTAAATATTTATTGATTAATAAATCAGTAACATCAGACGAATTAATAGATTCACCACAAAGGACTTTCATCATAATTTCTTTGCCTAACGAAGCTAAAGACAACAGCATATCTGGACGTAATCGACTTATTTTTTCTCTATTCTCATCTTTATTAATGATAGTGATTAATTTCGCTTGAAGGTCTGGACACTCTTGAATAGTTAATAAAATAAAGGTATTTTCCGCATCACTTTCAGATAACGTCGCCACCCAACTCGCTTGGCGAATATTTACCGTTTGTAATGTTTTTACATTGGTTGGATCACCTTCAATAATATTGGCTTCTTTATCATACATGGCTTGCTTTTTATCCGAACAAATCGCAATAACCGGTTTACCTTGCTCTCTAAGCCCTTTCTCTAATTGTGCTGCCAACATTGAAGAGCCAATAATAATAAAATGATCATGCATTTTAGCGATCCTTTTCTTCACAATATCGCGAGTACCACGAGCCAAAAATCCCATCACATAAACAATAGAAGTCGTAAAAACAGTGATCCCCAAAATAACCACTGTTAGGGTAAACATTCTCGCATTACTTGAGATAGGAACGATATCGCCAAAACCAAGTGTTGTCATACAGACAATGGAAAAGTAGAAAGCATCCATTAACGTTGTGATATGTGGTTTAAATTCATCACCAATATAGAGGCTGCCTAACATAGAGAAACACAGTAGCGAAATCGTACAGATAAAAGCAACAAAACCGGCACTGGTTAAGCTATGATAAGGAAAAGCACGCCGGCTGATAACCAATACAATGGCTAATACTAATGAAGTATAGGCTTGAGTACCAGCTTGGTGATAAACCGCGACATCTAAAAAAACGATCGTCACTAATAATATTAATGAAACGCACCACGCAATCCGCGCCCCCATATACATAAAGAAAGAGAGCAAAATAAGTGCACTCGCTAACATCACTTTAGGAATATCAAGTAATTTCAATATACCTAACGATTTTAGCCAGTCAGCAAAACCGTGTATTTCCCAATCAAGATAAACACCACGAGAAAGTAATATCGAGTAAATAATAAAAAGACTATTCAAGATCAATAAGAAAGACATCATCTTTCTGCTAAAAGACGATGTCTCTATAAAATTAACGACTGCCGATAACTTCATTTTTATCTAATTTCTATTAATTTTGTATTGGTATATTTTCTAACCCTTTAAATTTAAAAGGTTTCGCTGGCTTAAACTGAGAGCTTGCATCTCCTGAATAAATCGTTGACTGCTCTTGGCCTAACGCTAACATCATCACTTTTCCTGTTTCTTTTGAAAAATCAATTTGTTTCAAATCAACCCAAAAAGTATTTGGTGATAATGCAGATTCAAAAAAGTAGAGCTGATTTTTATGATCAGCGACAGTTCTCCAACGAGTCGATGATATTTCTGGAGATTCTACGGTACTTAATCCATAAGGCACCGAAACATTGCGGATCACCCCAAATACACTGGCAAGTGATTTTTTGCTCGATTGCGATTTAGGAATAGCATTAATATAAAAAGAGGCTCTTGCAAAACGATCCGATGCTCTATTAGTACCCGGTAACATTACCGTACCACCAATCTGCTGCCAATAGCTATTTAATGCTAACTGTTCAGAAAATATAGGGGAGTTAGTCATCACTTGATATTTTCGGCTATGGTGGATCACCTGTTTACCATCAATATATTCAATAATTGCGCTATCACCAGAACTGTCAGACAATGATAAATGTAACGTTGCGACTCTATCCTGTCCGGGTACTTTGTCAGTTAAGACAATAAAAGGCTCATCTTTTAAAGCAGTTACCGCCTCTTCAACAGTAGCAAAATTATCTAATACATATTGTGCCCATGCAGAAATAGCCATTGCAGGCTTATCTTTGGAATAACTTGGGTAATCTGATTCAGCAAGCCATAATAAATTAGCCACTAATCCTTTTTCATTAATACCATCAGTAGTAGAAATATCATAACCTGATGCAATCACACTACCATATTTTGATTGCCATTGAACTGAATTATCACCAGCCTCACCAGAACGTTGCATTCCTTGAGGGAATATCCATAAATTAGTACCAATTTCGTATTTCCAGTCCATAGAACGAGCAGTAATTATTTGGTTATTTTCACCTAAATAAACAACTCGGGTACAAGCTTGCGCCGTAGTTATACTACTTAAAAAGGTACCTGAAATAATTAATGTACTTAATAAAGCATGTCGTAATTTTTTTAGCATAATTTTTCACCTTTAAATTATTAGATAAGCTTAATCTTATTTTCCTCATTTTGACCACTTTCTTATCACTTATAAAAAATAAACTCTCTAATAATTAATAACGATTTATCTATCTTACAGAAATTTTCTTAAGTAAGTATAAGACAAGTTACGTATCTTAAGTAAAAAAAACTGATGCTAAAAGCATCAGTTTTTAATCTATTAGGTGATATCGCAAATTATTGCTTACCAATATTCGCTACGTTTAATTTTTTTTCACACCTTCAACAGAGATGATTAATTCTGCTTCTTGCGATTTTGGTCCTAAATCTGATTTAAAGTTAAACTCTTTCAGATTAACTTTACCTGTTGCTTCAAAACCAGCGCGATACCCTTTCCACGGATCAGTACCTTCACCAATTAATTTTGCATTTAGTGAAATTGGTTTTGTAACGCCATTAAGTGTTAAATCACCCGTCACCGTATAATTTTCACCATCACGAGTCACTTTGGTTGAGACAAACTTAGCTTCAGGATATTTACTGACGTTAAAGAAATCAGCACTACGTAAGTGTTTGTCACGTTCAGCGTGATTAGTATCTAAACTACCCGTTTTAATCACAACATCGACTTTATCTTTTGAAGGATCTTCTTTATCGTAAGTGAAGCTTCCATCAAAATCTTTAAATGTGCCGTATAACCAGCTATAACCTAAGTGTTGGATACGAAATTGCACAAAAGCATGTTGCCCTTGTTTATCAATTTGATAATCAGCCGCTAATGCTGAACTAGCATTAAATAATAATGCACCTGCAGTTAAACTCAATAACGCCTTCTTAAACATTGTTCTCTCCATAATATTGTTATTAACAGGGTAATATAAATTTAATTATTGTGTTTTTATGCCAAGCATACGTTTCAATGTAATATCTTTATCTATAAAGTGATGTTTTAATGCACCCGCGGCATGTAATAGCGATAACACAACAACCGCCCAGGCTAAATAAAGATGTACATCACCGGCTAAATCAGCTTGTTCCCCTTCCCCTGTGAAAACAGCAGGTACTGAGAACCAATCGAATACAGATATTGGCTGACCATCAGCAGTAGAAATTAAATAGCCACTTATAATGATGGCAAATAAAATTAGATATAACAGCATATGAGCCACATGGGCACTAATGCGAGTAAGTCGGCTATAGCTGGATAATGCTGTTGGTGGAGGAGAAATCCAACGCCAAATTGCTCGGAAAAGAAGAACAATAAATAGAATTATCCCTATACTTTTATGTATTTCAGGGGCTGAATGATACCAGCTATCGTAATAGCCTAAATTTACCATCCACAATCCTAGGGCAAACATGCCATAGACGGTTAATGCTGTCCCCCAATGTAAAAGAAGCGACAAGTGCCCATAGCGAGTAGATGTATTCCGCCACTGCATAATGATCCTCAATCGATATTTTATTAACAAGCCGTTAACTATATTAGTAGATTAAATATAAAATGTTAGTCTAAAATTCAACAAATTATTTGTTTATCTTTTTCAATAATAATCAATGAGTCATTATCGCTTATTAGTTGCCTTATTGATTAATTTATCAATATAATTATTGATTATAATATATACAAAAAACAGTATATAGGCGATTTATGTAACAGTAAAGTCGAAGGTGTAACAAAAAATTAACTTAATATTGTTACTGTATTAATATTGTTACGATAAAAGAAAAGTAGCGAATGAAGTGAGAATAAATAGGCGAGTCAGTTAATTTTAATATCGAAAAAATTTACAAAGCTATATATGATTTACTTAACATCGCCTAAACTCAAGAATTAGAAAAAATGAGTCCAACCACAAAAATTAACAACGGTAGTGTAAAAAAAACAGATAGCCAGCGCATTTCATGAATAATACCCCAAATAATTCCAATAAAGCTAATAATAAAAATAACTGAAATAAGTTCAGAATAGTGTTCATGAAAATAACACATCAAGAAATAAAACCAAACATCCTCACTATCCATACAACAATCTAAGCCTTCAAAATAATTTAAAATAAAGATAGCAATAAATTACTATTATTATCTAATAAGGCAAGTAACCTATTATAAATATTAGCCATTGCGCACAAAAACACTAATCTATTTTAAATTAGTAATAAACACCAACAAAACAACTTAAAATATGGCAATAAATTAAATTTAAAATGAATTAAAAAATACAATCACAAATAAAAAATAGCCCACCATAAGACTTAAAATAATATAATGGGTTTTACTTTAGACTTGAAATAATTATTTCACCCAAAGTTAAACTCAAAAAAATAGTTTCACATTATGATAATAAACCATCTTACTTTTAACACGAATAGAGATTTTAACATTGAATAATTACCTTTAGGTTATTTATTTAATTAAAATTAACTCATGATTTCATTTTAATAGTTATTAACTAAAAACATTCAATTTGACTTGAAAAAACACTACAATTGTAGCCGTATTTTTATTGAGGGCACTATGTCTACTGCAACAAATCTGAATGAACTACAGGAACAAGTTCGCTCCCGCTATAATGGATTAAGTAAAAGGCTACAGCAGGTTGCACATTATCTTTTGGATAATAAAAACAGTGTAGCATTTGATACAATCGCGATCCTTGCAGATAAAGCAAATGTTCCTCCATCAACATTAATCCGTTTTGCCAATGCATTTCATTTCAAAGGATTTAATGAAATGAAACTTTTATTTCAACGTCATTTAATGGGTGAAATGGATAATGAAAAATTAACCTATAAGCAGCAATACAAAAAGGAACCACCAAACTTAAATGAGCCAGATTATATTCTGCAAGAGTTTGCACAAGCCAATAGCCACGCTTTGCAACAGTTAGCTCATCAAACCCATAAGGATATGTTAAATAAAACTATACAACTACTTGAGTATGCAGAAACTATCTATATAGGTGGTTTTCACCATTCTTTTAGTGCTGCGAGCTATTTTTTTCACGCGCTTTCTCATATCCCTTGTGAAACCGTCTTTGTTAATTGCCTAGGGGGAATGTATAAAGAACAACTTAGGAATATTACACATAGAGATGTGCTGTTTGGCATCCATTTCCACCCTTATTCAGAAGAAATGCAAAAAATGTGTGAGATTGCAGCTTATAAAGAGGCTAAACAAATTATTGTAACAGATAGCCCCATAAGCCCATTAGCAAGTCTAAGTGATGTTTGTTTAACTGTAAAAGAAGCACAAATAAAAATGTTTCGTTCTCAAACCTCAACATTATGTTTACTACAAGCACTTTCAGTTGCATTCGCTTTTAGAAAAAAGAGCCATTAACATATTATTTAAAACTGCATCTTATATAAGGTGCGGTTTTATTAAAAATAGAATAAATAATAATTAATAAAAATAAATTAAATAGCATGCTATATTAAACAAAATTAATTTTAAGAGTGATTTCATTTATTCTAGATTGTGATGAGAAAAAGAATCATTTAGCATTTATTGGCAACTCTGTTATCCATTACAGGACGAATAACATGCTATTAAAAAAAATATTTTTAGTGTCTTTT
The DNA here is from genome assembly GCF_054767435.1 of Proteus sp. MB838. NCBI lineage: Bacteria > Pseudomonadati > Pseudomonadota > Gammaproteobacteria > Enterobacterales > Morganellaceae > Proteus > Proteus sp. MB838. Next base: position 48,200 of record NZ_BAABMO010000018.1, on the reverse strand, counting down.
TTATTCCCTACACTCTCTTACGCTAATACCTTACCAACATCAAATATAGATAATTCACTAACTCCCAACCATGATAATCTTGCCCGTTTTTCACTCGGTGACAATAGTCAAACATCCGGCAGCGGTGCCACAGCTATAGGTATCAATAGCCAAGCCACCAATACTCGTGCGGTTGCTATTGGTTATGGTGCATTAGCCAATGAGGAAAATACGGTTTCATTTGGTAATAGTGAAGAGAAACAAACAGCACGACTCACCAATGTCAGTGAAGGTAAAAATAATACTGATGCAGTCAATCTGGCACAAACAAAAGCACTACTTAGTAAAAATAAAAGGTTAACTGATAGCCAAATAAATGTTTTTAGAAATCAAACTAATAATAACTTAAACACCATCAAAAAAACCATCCATGAGTTTGATGATTATTATCGAAGACGCCAAGCATCAATTACCGATGCAATTGAAGCACTGGATAAAAAAGTTATTTCATTAGAAAAAAAAGTCTATGCAGGTATTGCTTCCTCAATTGCCATGACCAATATTCCTTATCTTACTCATCATACTTTTAGTGGTGGCCTCGGTATTAGTAATTATCGTACTGGCATAGCACTTGCTGGAGGTATCCAATATCAGCCAAATAACGATATAGCATTTCGATTTAACTCATCAATTAATAGTGAACAAGAGCTTATTTTTGGTGGCGGATTAGCTTATGGCTGGTGATCTTATTAATTAGCCTCAACACTTAATAAGAACGTTTTTTACTATTTAAGCAGTAGTATCCTTATTGCTGCTTAACAATATTTTTCTAAATAAAATAAATGCATAACACTTATTAAAAAGATAAGCTTATCTTCTGTTTTTATTCCCTTTTGTGATAGTGACATTTTTCCTATAATGACATAATTCTCCATGACTAAAAGAGACACAACATGAGTTATCCATTACGAAAAATGACCTTCGCGGATATCAAAGCAGTGACTTCATTACTACAAGAAAACTCACAGTCACAGCAAGGTGGATTATATGGTGATTATCCACACGATAAAGTTGAAGCTATGTACCAAAGTAGTACCAATGCCATAGTCGCAACTGACCAAGAACAGATTATAGCGATTGTTTTCAGCTTTCCGGTCAGTTCTTTTTCTCTTCCACCTATTGCTCAAGAAATTAATCGACGTTTTCCTAGCCTTACATACAATAATTGGTTTTACGGTCCTGTATGTATTGATAAATCATACCGCGGAAAATCGCTATTAACCGATCTTTACCAATATATTTGTGCGTTACAAGGTGGTCGCCCGATTGCATTTATTAATAGTGAAAACATCCGCTCGCTAAAAGCACATCAAAAATTAGGTATGAATATTGTTGAAAATTTTCAATTTCAAGGAAAAGCATGGTGGGTAATTAGTGGATAATGAAAACAAATGAAAGAAAAAGTACGCATATGTATTCTTCAATGAGTTACGATATCGAACAGTGATAATGAGTATTATTTATAACAAAAATCAATTTATATATAAAATTAATTAAAAATCAATAGCTTATTAGTATCTCATGAATTAACTCATAATTATTAACAATATTTGAACCCGACTTTTCTCTATCAAATTGCTTACAATTTGACACCATTCTGTGATCTCTCCTTCAATTCTAGATCTTTCGTTAACTTACTTTTTGATCTTACATAAAAGTATAAATAAGATAAATACCACCAATTCGAAAGCAAACGTAAAATAGGAGGAAGCAATGACTGTTTCCCGTAGAACTTTTATCAAAGGTCTTGCCGCCAGTGGGGCTGCAATCTCTGTTTCTACACCTGCTCTTGCTACTTCAGGTGACTTTACAGCAAGCAAACACACTCGACCAGAAAATGCACCTAACTTATTAATTGTTTTTCCTGATGAAATGCGAGCCCATGCTCTACAGTTTATGGGGGAAGATCCATCGATTACACCAAATCTTAATAAATTTGCCAAACAAGCCAAAGTAATGACACAAATGGCATCAAATTACCCTCTATGCTCCCCTTTTCGAGGCATGTTTATGACAGGTCAGTACCCTGTGCGTAATGGTATCACAGGTAATGCCCATGATTACGGTGGAAAAGTAGGTATTGACTTGTCTCCTTATGCAAAATGCTGGTCTGACGTACTTAAATCCTTAGATTATAGCACTGGGTATATTGGCAAATGGCACCTTGATGCTCCCTATGAGCCTTTTATTGAAAGTTACAATAATCCAATGGAAGGTCGTTATTGGAATGAATGGGCTGCTCCAGATAGGCGTCATGGTTTTGATTTTTGGTACTCTTATGGTACTTATGACTTACACTTGAAACCGATGTATTGGGCAAACGATACACCTCGTGATAAACCGATTTATATCGATCAATGGGGGCCTGAACATGAAGCCGATATGGCAATCAAATTCCTCAAAAATGAAAATAATCAATTTAGAGATAATTCAAAACCATTTGCATTAGTGGTTTCAATGAACCCACCTCACTCTCCTTATGATCAAGTACCGAAAAAATACCTCGATGCTTATCAAGGTAAAACATCAAAAGAGTTAAATACACGCCCTAATGTACAGTGGGACAGTGAATATCAAGAAGGTTATGGGCCTCAATATTTCAAAGAATATATGGCAATGGTCAACGGTGTTGATGAGCAATTTGGTCGCATTGTCGATGAATTAGAAAAACAGGGCCTTGCAGATAATACTCTCGTCGTTTTCTTCTCTGATCATGGCAGTTGCTTAGGATCAAATGGACAAGCAGCAAAAAATAATCCGTATGAAGAATCGATGCGTGTCCCTATGATGTTTCGCTTACCGGGTAAAATCAAACCAGGTTTTGATGATGCATTAATGTCAGCACCTGATATTTACCCAACTATTTTAGGGTTACTTGGTTTATCAGAATGGATCCCTGATTCAGTAGAAGGCACAGATCTTGCAGATAGAGTCATCACAGGCAAAGGCGACACAGCAAACTCTCAGCTTTATCTTTTTATTCCTTATGGTGAACCTTCATTCGGTAAACGAGGTGTAAGAACCAAAACTCATACTTTAGTGATAGATAGGCAAGATGGACAACCATTAAAATATACTTTATATGACAATGTGAACGATCCATATCAAATGAAAAATATTGCCAAAGATAATATGCCTTTAATTGATAAATTAATTAAAGAAGAATTAACCCCTTGGTTAGAAAAAACAGGAGATTCTTGGAGAGCGACTGAGTTTATTACAGCGACAACGAATAAATTAAATAAAAAAATATCAATATGTGAAGAAAAATAATAAAAACATCTGCGCCATAACCTTATGGCGCTATATATAAACCTAATTCGCTAATATAAAAATCCTTTTAATAAAATAAAAGGAAGACGTCCTACATCTAAAAATAGATATAAATAAAAGCGAATAAAGAATTGGATATAGACCATGAACAAACTTCGTATTGTGCTTTTCTTACCTCTTTTTGGCTTAGCTTTAACTTCTTTTCATTCTCACGCAGCAACAGTTAATGCGATGTTCTCGTGGGAATCTGCTGATTATGATACATCGAATAACTATTCTGGTTATCGTGTTGATTTTAATATTAATCCAGACAAATCGAACTGGTATTTTGACGTCGGTTTTCGTCAGCGTGAACATGACAATAAAAATCGTTATCAGCGTTATGATTTACAAGGTAGTTATCGTTTTAAATTAAATAATGGTTGGATACAACCAGGATTAAAAATACGTCAAGATTTAACTAACTATGATAATGGTAGCCGTTTAACTATCGACTTTTATGAATCAAAAACAAATTATCAATTTCCTATTAATAAAGACTGGGTTTTAACCGGTAGTGTTTTGTTTGGATTACAAAAAAAAGAGGACAAACGAAGTAATGGCGTCACTAATACGGATTATTTAGGTTGGGAAATTGAACCCGGTATTCGCTACTTTATCACTCCGAATCTAAATACAACAGTGGCTTATTTTGATGGTGGAAAACAAGCAATAAGACATGAAGAGTATGATACAAAAGAAACAAATCACAACCAGCAATTACGTATGTATGTAAACTGGACGACACCTATCGGTGTTATTATTTCTCCCTCAATGCGTAAGTCTATTTTTGGAAAAATAGAAGACAGAACAAATAAAGGTGAATATATCGATAAAGATATGACTCGTTATACCTTACAAATGGCTTACCAAATATCTCCTCAATGGCGTGTTATGACAGAATATTATAATGAGCGTGTTGAGAATAAAAATAACGGCAGCAAGTCAACTCAAGATTATTTTAAAGTATCGGTAAGAGCAACTTTCTAATAATTAAAACCATATAATAGTCATAAGGTTATATCTCATGAAAAATAAAAATTTGTTATTTTTAAGTGCTGCTGTCCTTTCAGCTATATATGGCTCAGCCGTAGCGGCTGATTGCGATAGTACTTTAAACATTTGTGAAACCGTAAACATTAATAATGGCGATACAGCGCAAATAAATAAAGATGTTAATGTATCACAAGGTGACGGTGTAGTATTTAATGGCTCATCAACAGAATATAAAGCTCAAGCAATTACAAAAAACATTACTGTTACTGGTAACGGAGCAAATGCAATTAAAATAAATCAGGGCGCTACTTTTAGTAGTAATATTAATTTAAATGGCGCTAACGTTACTAGTGAAAATGGTACAGCAATATTAGTTGAAGGTAACTTTCCTAAACGAGGAACAGGTGTTTATATCCGAGATGGCGCTATTATCAGAGGAAAAACCGCAGCGATTGATTTTAGCACTTTAAAAACAGGCTTTAGAAGTGATGTTAATGGCGAGATCCACGGTGATATTTTAGGGAATAATCATGTGGATACAAAAATCAATTTTGCTTATCAGGGAGGAGCACAAAATGCATTATTTGACGGCTATAAAATTACCGGTGTTCCTTTAATTGAAAACCATGGCAATTTAACTATCCAAGGTAAAGATAAAACCATTCAATGGGAAGGTAACTTCATGAATAAGGAAAATAGCCAGCTTATTTTCCGCCTTGATGATAATACCAATACTGATGAAACTATCTTACATGTTACCGGCGATGTCACCTTTAAAAAAGGTAGCCAAGCAAAACTTGATTTTAAAGGCACCAGTGTTGATAACATCATTAATAAAGATATTGTATTAATTGCTTCAGACTCGGCAATTAAAGATGAAGCGGGCATTACAGTGACTGATGCAAATGCCATAGCGCCAGATATTTCACCTTTATTAGAAAAAACAGATTCATGGTTAGAAACGACACCACCAAATATTAGCGGTGGTGTCAGTGGTAATCAATTAATTGCGCGTTATGGTATTAGCTACGAAGGGGGGGATAATTTTATTAGCGCAGCTGAACGTGGCAATGTCACAGAGAATGGATTAGCAGCAGCTAATTTTATTATTCCAACAGTATTAAATGAATTTAATAATACACGTAGCCAGATTTCAGATGAAGCATTAAGTTTATTAGTCGCCGCTGGTAATAATGATAATAATATTGCTGCACTATCAAATGATCTGGCGCCCGTTGCTGATGGTAGTGATATTCAAGCAGGATTAATCATGGTTGAAGATATGCGCAACAATATTGCTCATCGCTACTTACGCTATGATAATCAGCTCCCCATTGAAGAAAGAGAAATAGGTTGGAATAGCTGGGCAAATATTCTGTACGGTTATGGTACGCAAAGTCAACAAGGTGGAATTAACGGCTACAATACTTATCGCACTGGTATTCAAATCGGTACTGATTATGAAATAAATCAAGATGCGCTAATTGGCATTTCTTTAGCATATAACTACGCTAAAGCCGATGCTAAACAACGTAATGCAAGCAAAGAAATTAGCCATTTTGAATTTATGCCTTATGCCGGTTGGTATAGTGATACATTATTCTTAAACGGTAATTTAAATATTGGTTATTACACTGTCGATAGTGAGAGGGATATCGGTGGTAATACGGGATGGCAAGGAAATACCAAAGCAAAAGGTGACTACTCTGGTGTGCAATTAGGCTATCAGATTAACGCTGACACCTATTTGGATTTTGATTTTATCCATATTAAACCGATGCTAACTTACCAATATCAATGGCTCAATATTGATTCTTGGGAAGAAACAGGCTCTACATTATCTATGCGTACTTATGGCCAACGCTACGCAGTTAATCAATTAGGTGGCTCTGTTGCTTTATGGAATGACTACCAAACCTCTTATGGCAAATTAACCCCTTCTCTTAACCTTCGTTATATCAAAGATATTGCAGGTAATAACGATATTAATCAACGCCACAGCCTTACCTATTTTAATACTGGAGGAAGCACCTTCGATATTAAAGGAAATACCGTTGGTGGTGACATCATTAGTGCTGAATTAGGTGCAAACCTTGATATTACCCAATCGTTAAATTTAGGTACAACAATGGGATATCAGCGTTATGACAAATTCAATGAAGGGCGTATCGGCTTTACTGTTAGCCAGCGTTTCTAAGGAGAAAATATAATGCCGATATTTCGTTTTACTGCGCTTGCAATGACATTGGGGTTATTATCAACCCCCTATCATGTTATTGCTGCCACCAGCAATCCTGCATTTGATCCCAATCATCTTATGCAATCAGAAATTTATCATTTTGCACAAAGTGATCCATTAGCTGATTTTTCATCAGATAAAAATTCAACACTAACTTTATCTGATAAACGTAGCATTATGGGAAACCAATCCCTTTTATGGCAATGGAAAGGTGGCAGTAGTTTTACTTTACATAAAAAGCTTATAGTTCCCACAGATAAAGAAGCCTCTAAAGCATGGGGACGCGCTTCTACACCTGTTTTATCATTTTGGCTTTACAACGAAAAACCTATTGATGGTTATCTCACTGTTGATTTAGGGGAAAAGCTCAATGCCACCAGCGAAGCCCAAGCTGGCTTTAAAGTAAAACTAAATTTCACTGGCTGGCGTGCTATTGGTATCTCTTTAAATAACGATCTTGAAAATCGTGAGATGACTTTAAATGCAACAAATACATCATCCGATGGTACTCAAGATAGTATTGGTCGCTCTTTAGGTGCGAATGTTGACAGCATTCGTTTTAAAGCCCCTTCTAATATCAGTCAGGGTGAAATCTATATCGACCGTATTATGTTTTCTATTGATGACGCCCGTTACCAATGGTCTGATTATCAAATAAAAACACGATTATCAGAGCCGGAAATTGAATTTCACACCGTACAACCTCAATTACCTGTAACACCAGAAAATTTAGCTGCGATAGATCTTATTCGCCAACGTCTTATCAATGAATTTGTTGGTGGTGAAAAAGAGACGAATCTTGCTTTAGAAGAGAATATCAGCAAGCTAAAAACGGATTTTGAAGCACTGAATATTCGCCCTCTTTCGGATGGAGGAATGCAAGGTCGACATCTTATCACCGATAAACAAACTATCATCTATCAGCCAGAACAGCTTAATTCTCAAGACAAGCAACTTTTTGATAATTACGTCATTCTTGGTAACTACACCACATTAATGTTTAATATTAGCCGTGCTTATGTGCTCGAAAAAGATCCAACACAAAAAGAACAGCTAAAACAGATGTACCTCTTGATGACCAAGCATCTATTAGATCAAGGATTTGTCAAAGGTAGTGCCCTAGTAACCACTCACCACTGGGGATATAGTTCACGTTGGTGGTATATCTCTACATTATTAATGGCTGATGCACTAAAAGAAGCTAATCTACAGACAGAAGTCTATGATTCTCTACTTTGGTATTCACGAGAATTTAAAAGTAGTTTTGATATGAAAGTTGGCGCAAATAGCTCTGATTTAGACTATTTTAATACCTTATCTCGTCAACATTTAGCGCTATTATTACTTGAACCCGATGATCAAAAACGTATTAACTTAGTCAATTCTTTTAGTCATTATATCACTGGTGCCTTAACTCAAGTACCACCGGGGAGTAAAGACGGTTTGCGTCCTGATGGTACGGCATGGCGACATGAAGGTAATTATCCCGGCTACTCTTTCCCAGCATTTAAAAATGCCTCACAGCTGATTTATTTATTACGAGAAACACCTTTTGCTGTAGGTGAAAGTGGCTGGAATAACCTAAAAAAGGCAATGATTTCAGCATGGATCTATAGTAATCCTGAAGTTGGCTTACCTTTAGCGGGAAGACACCCCTTTAACTCACCTTCCCTACAATCTATAGCACAAGGTTACTATTGGCTCGCGATGTCTACCCAACCAGCGCCAGATAAACAGTTAGCATCTATTTATTTAGCAATTAGTGGTAAATCGCGAAATGAATCTCCCACTATTTTTGGTGAAGAGATAACGCCAGCATCCCTTCCTCAAGGGTTCTATGCCTTTAACGGTGGTGCCTTTGGTATTCACCGTTGGCAAGACAAAATGGTGACATTAAAAGCCTATAATACCAATGTATGGTCATCTGAAATTTACAATAAAGATAACCGTTATGGCCGTTATCAAAGTCATGGTGTTGCTCAAATCGTTCGCAATGGCTCTCAACTTTCACAAGGCTATCAGCAAGAAGGCTGGGATTGGAATAGAATGCCTGGCGCCACAACCATTCATCTTCCGCTTAAAGAACTTGATAGCCCTAACCCACACACCTTGATGCAACGAGGTGAGCGAGGATTTAGCGGCACATCAGCCCTTGAAGGAAAATATGGCATGATGGCGTTTGATCTTCTTTATCCCGCTAATCTTGCGCGTTTTGATGCTAACTTTACCGCTAAAAAAACCGTCTTAGCGGCGGATAACCATTTAATTTTTGTCGGTAGCAATATTAATAGCAGCGATAAAGATCACCCTGTGGAAACAACGTTATTCCAACATGCTATTACGCCTGAGTTAAACACTATTTGGATTAATGGCCAAAAAATAGAAGGTTTTCCTTATCAAACTACGCTAAAACAAGGAGATTGGATAATCGATAGTAATGGTAACGGTTATTTAATTACTCAAGCAGAAAAAGTGAATGTCAGCCGCCAACACCAGACTTCGGCTGAAAATAAAAATCGTCAACCCACGCAAGGAAATTTTAGCTCCGCATGGATCGACCACGGTATTCAACCCAAAGATCATAGTTATGAGTACATGGTTTTCTTAGATGCAACACCGGAAAAAATGGCGCAATTAGCCGAGAAATTCCGTGCTAACAATGGGTTATACCAAGTTATTCGTAAAGATAAAGATGTACATATTATTTACGATAAACTCAGTCAAATAACAGGTTATGCATTTTATCAACCAGCAGTCATTGACGATAAATGGATCAAAAAAGTCGATAAGCCGTCCATTGTTATGACACACCAGGAAGGAAATATACTGACGGTGAGTGCTGTAACACCTGATTTAAATATGACTCGCCAAAAAGCGGCAACCCCCGTCACCATTAATGTGACAGTGAAAGGGAAATGGCAACCCACAGCTCAAGACAGTGAGGTAAAATATAACGTTTCTGGGGATAATACCGAACTTATTTTCACCAGTTACTTTGGCATTCCACAAGAAATTAAACTCTCTCCTCTCTCTTGATTAAACCTTTAAAGGAGCGCATTCGCGTTCCTTTTTTATTTTGCAGGAAATCTGATTATGCTAATAAAAAATTCTTTAGCTTATGCGATTACACTAAGTTTCTGCTTATCCTTACCCGCACAAGCATTACCTTCTCTTTCTCATGAACCTTTTGGCGATCTTTATCTTTTTGAAGATGAAATGCCAAATACCTTGAGCACCTCAAATGACCATCAGCTATCACTAAGTAAAGAGCATGCTAAAGATGGCGTACAGTCACTCAAATGGCAGTATCAACCCCAATCAACATTAACACTTAATAATGAAGTTAATTATCAAGATGATAAAAATACAGCAACACCACTCACTTTTATGATGTGGATTTACAATGAAAAACCACAGTCAACGCCCCTTACATTACAATTTAAACAAAATAATCAAGTAGCATTAAGTTTTAAAACGGAACTGAATTTCACGGGTTGGCGAGGTATTGCAGTTCCTTTTCGTGATATGAAAGGCTCAGCAACAGGCAAATTAGATAAATTAGTCATTACTGCACCAGATCAAGCAGGTACGCTTTTTTTTGATCAAATAATTATGAGCGTACCTTTAGATAATCGTTGGCCTATTCCTGACTATCAAATTCCATATGTTAATAATGCAGTAAATACAATGGTGAGTAAAAATTGGAGTGCATTATTGATGTACGATCAAATGTTCACAGCGCATTATCCTACATTAAATTTTGCGACTGAGTTTCGTGATGATCAGCCTGAAGTGGCATCTATTTATCAACGTTTTGAATACTATCAAGGTGTCAGTCGTGATAAAAAAATCACCGCTGAAATGATCGACAAAAATTTAGCATTATGGAAAAAATTAGCCTTAGAACAACATGCTGATGGCTCAATAACCGCAAAAGCCCTTGATCATCCTAATCGCCAGAATTTTATCAAAGTCGAGGGGGTCTTTAGTGAAGAAACCCAAAAAGCATTACTTGATGCCAACATGCTAAGAGATGTAGGCAAAACGCTTCTTCAAACAGCGATTTACTTGCGTAGTCACTCCTTATCAGCAATCGATAGAAAAAAATTAGAAACGCTCTATTTATTAGGCACTCGTTACGTTCTTGAACAAGGTTTCACACGGGGGAGTGGTTACCAAATTATTACTCACGTAGGTTATCAAACAAGAGAGCTTTTTGATGCATGGTTTATTGGTCGCCATATTCTAGCAAAACATAATCTGTTAGCACCGACACAACAAGCCATGATGTGGTATAACGCAACAGGGCGCATATTTGAAAAAGATAATGAAATCGTTGATGCAAATGTCGATATTCTCAATACCCAATTACAGTGGATGATAAAAAGTTTATTGATGTTGCCAGATTATCAACAGCGCCAACAAGCCTTAGCACAATTGCAAAGTTGGCTAAACAAAACCATTCTTAGTTCTAAAGGTGTCGCTGGTGGCTTTAAATCTGATGGCTCTATTTTTCACCATTCACAACATTATCCAGCTTATGCCAAAGATGCATTTGGTGGCTTAGCGCCTAGTGTTTATGCCTTAAGTCATTCCCCTTTTCGTCTTTCATCACCAGCACATGCACGCTTAAAAGATGTATTATTAAAAATGCGTATCTATACCAAAGAAACACAAATTCCTCTGGTATTAAGCGGCAGACATCCTACGGGAATACATAAAATAAGTATTGATCCCTTCAAATGGATGGCTCTTGCAGGTACGCCCGATGGTAAACAAGAGCCAGATACTACATTAGCAGCCGCTTATGCAAAATTAGCAAACAAAGATAGCTTTGAAGGTATTAAAGCAGAAAATGAACCGGTAGGTGCATGGGCAATGAATTATGCTTCAATGGCAATCCAGCGTAGAGCATCAATAACAGCGCCACAGCAAAGCTGGCTTGCTATCGCTCGTGGTTTTAGTCGTTATTTAGTGGGTAATGAAAGTTATGAGAATAACAACCGTTATGGTCGTTACTTGCAATATGGGCAACTTGAAATTATTCCTGCGGATTTAACTAAATCTGGTTTTAGTCATGCAGGTTGGGATTGGAATCGATATCCAGGAACGACTACGATCCACCTTCCTTATGATGAACTAGAAGCAAAACTAAGCCAATTGCCAAGTGCAGGCATAGAAGAAATGTTGCTTTCAACACAACGTTATTCTGGTGCCAATACACTAAATAATAACAGTATGTTTGCCATGAAATTACATGGTCACAGTAAATATCAACAACAAAGTCTAAGAGCGAATAAATCCTATTTCTTATTTGATAATAGAGTGATCGCATTAGGCTCTGGTATTGAAAATAATGATAAACAACATACAACAGAAACGACACTGTTCCAGTTTGCTGTTCCTAAGTTACAATCAATTATAATTAATGGTAAAAAAGTGAACCAACTCGGTACTCAATTAACCTTAAATAATGCCGATACATTAATTGATCCGGCGGGTAATTTGTATAAATTAGCTAAAGGGCAAACGGTAGAATTTAGTTATCAAAAACAATACTCTGTTGATGACAGAAATTCACAGCAAACAGAACAATTGTTTGCAACAGCCGTTATCTCTCACGGTAAAGCCCCTAAAAATGCAAATTATGAATATGCAATAGCCATAGAAGCACAAGATAATAAAGCGCCTGAATACACCGTATTGCAGCATAATAATCAACTTCATGCAGTAAAAGATAAAATCACGCAAGAAGAGGGATATGCTTTTTTTAATGCCACCGAAGTCAATTCATCTCAAGCTTTATTATTATCAAGTGATTCCCCCACTATGGTAATGGTAAAAAAACAAAAACAACAATTAACGCTAAGTATTGTTAATCCTGATTTAAATTTATATCAGGGTATTGAAGCTGACCAAATTGATAATAAGGGTAACCAGGTTGAAGTGAGTGTTTATTCTCGCCAATGGCTTACAGCCGATCCTCAACCAATAAGTAGTACAGTTACTGTAAAAGGGATTTGGAAATTAGCCACACCACAATTAGGTGTTAATATTAGATATCAAAATAATAATACGCTAATTACAACAACGACTATACAAGCAATACCAATAACAGTTTATTTAATTAAGTAAAAGTCGTAACTTTTAAATTAAAGAGTCTCGATATAAAACATCGAGACTCTTTTTATTTATAAATCAATTTAGCGAATCAATTATTTTATTTAAATAATAAATAATCATATCTTCATTTATTATTGATAATAAATCTGTTGTCTCATTTTAATAATTTGTTATGCTCTGCGCCGGGTGCTTGGATCAATCTGGTTCAAGCATTATGCCAATACCAGAAAGAGAAAAGCCCCGGAAAATATACTGTATATTAACCGAGGCGGACTCAAAAACAGACAGTTTGATTCTGCCTCCATTCTTATCGGAGCGCAAGAGGAAATGAAAAAGTCGACTTTTATTTTAGCCAATATATTAGTTAGAAACAAATTAAAAGGAATAGGTATTAAATTACCAATTATTAATATAAAGAGCTAATTATTTAACGTCATTTTTAATACTTCACTACCCGCTAATAAGTATGCTCCAGCGCCATAATCCATATTATGTTCAAACTTTACCTCTCGCGGGTTAAATGCCGGAAGTTGTACCCAACCAATCATACCATTATCATGAATACAGGATTGTAATGCTGACCACGCTCTATGTAATGCGGGAAAATATTCTTCTTTATTTAATTCACCCTGATTTATTCCCCATGCAAGTCCATAACAAAAAAGCGCGGTAGCTGAACTTTCAGGTGCAGGGAAATTATCAGGATCTAATAAACTGGTGCGCCAAAAACCATCTTCATGTTGGTAATCTAGGATAGAACGCGCTAATTGTTTAAACAGTGTTATATAACGATCGCGCTCATGATAATCATCAGGCATATATTGAAGAATGCGAGGAATAGAAGCTAAAACCCAACCAATACCGCGACTCCAAAATACTTTTTCACCATTAGCTTCACGCATTTCATTTCCCTGACCATCAGGAATATAGCGGTGATCGCGGAAAATAAGTCCAGTTTCAGCATCACGTAAATGTTCAATAGCATCCCAATAAGCGGTATGCATATAATCCAAATAACGTCGTTCGCTAATAATTTCAGCCAAAGCAGCAAAACCAGGAGGTGCCATAAAAAGTGCATCGCACCACCACCAGTCTTCACGCCCTGGTTTTGGATCATTTAGCATGATATCAAACGCTTTAATCGTCGGTTCAAGAATTTCAGATTGTTCAAACAAAGGACTTATCGCCAAATAAGCTTGAGCGCAAACATGATCATCCGCAAAACGTGCATTAGGACCTGTTCTAAATCCAGTATGTAAGGTGTAATTTAACACACCATTAAGGTACTCTTTATCTTGTGTCGCTTGCCATGCCGCACTTACACAGGTCCATAAAACACCGCGTTCCCAATCTGTATCTTTAATAAAACGAGTTTTACCACTACGGCGACGAACACTGCGAACTTGATGAGCCGATTGATAACGATAAACCCGTTTCATATTTTGTAACACGAGATCTCTTTGTAAAGCCTCTGTATTAGCGTGTTCCATCCTAGTTCTCCATAAGATTATCGAGCTAACCAACCACCATCAACCGCAATGGTATATCCATTGATATAATCACTAGCTTTAGAGGCTAAAAATATGGCAGGACCTGCGACATCTTCAGGTGTTCCCCAACGCCCCGCAGGAATACGCTCTAAAATAGCAGCATTACGCGCTTCATCAGCACGAAGTGCAGTGGTGTTATCGGTTGCCATATAGCCTGGGGCAATTGCATTTACATTAATATTATATTGTGATAATTCCGTCGCTAATGCCCGTGTTAATCCCATTACCGCGGATTTACTTGCCGTATAAGAAGGAACTCGGATACCGCCTTGATAAGAAAGCATTGACGCGATGTTGATTATCTTGCCACCTTCGCCTTGTTTGACAAACTGGCGAGCCACTTTTTGCGATAAGAAAAACAGTGTCTTTTGGTTAATATTAATCACATCATCCCAATCTTTTTCACTAAATTGCAAAAGATCTTCACGGCGAATAATACCGGCATTATTCACTAAAATATCAATACGTCCCATCACCTTAACAGCCTCATCCACTAAAGCATCTAATCCATCTTGTTGGATTAAATTTTGCGTGATGTAATGAAAACGACGGCCTAACGCTTCGACTTTTTGACGCGTTTCAGGAGCATCTTGAATACCCACGCCAACAATATCCGCACCGGCTTGTGCTAAACCTATTGCCATTCCTTGCCCTAAGCCTGTATTACACCCAGTAACAATGGCAACTTTGCCTGTTAAATCAAATAAATTCATGATTAAAACCTCTAGAAGTGTGGCAATAATTGCCACACTTTTTTTGTAGGAATAAAGAATAAAATGTAATTAATTATCTGTTATTTCAGATCTTTCATAGCAACATGATCCATATCGTGGAATACCTGGTTTTCACCCACCATTCCCCAAATAAAGGTATAAGATGCGCTTCCTACGCCAGAATGAATTGACCAACTAGGACTAATGACAGCTTGTTCGTTGCGTACCACTAAATGACGAGTTTCAGTTGGCTCTCCCATATAATGGAAAACCACATTGTCATCTTTCATATCGAAATAAAGATATACTTCCATACGACGTTCATGAGTATGACATGGCATTGTGTTCCACAAGCTACCCGGCTCAAGCACTGTCATCCCCATGGATAATTGACATGTTGGTAACACTGAAGGATGTAAAAACTTATAAATCGTACGAACGTTACAATTTTCTGCATTACCTAACTTTTCAGGTGAGGCCTGCTGTTGAGTAATTTTGCGAGTAGGATAGGTGTGATGTGCTGGTGCACAGTTAATATAAAAACGCGCCGGTGTCTCTACAGAATCACTGGTGAATTCAACAGATTTGGCTCCCATACCAATATAAATGGCTTCACGAGGGCCAATTTCAAATACCTCACCGTCTATAATAACTTTACCCGCACCACCAATATTAATAGCACCTAATTCACGTCTTTCTAAGAAGAAATCAACACCAAGTGCTTTACCCGCCATTAATGCTAAAGGTTGAGTTGTTGGGACAACTCCCCCAACAATAATCCGATCTATATGGCTATAAGTGAGATTCATTTCCCCTTCACAGAATAGGTTCTCAATCAGGAACTCTTTACGAAGTCCTTCTGTATCAAGCCTTTTAGCATGTTCACTATGAATTGGCTGACGAATTTCCATTATAAATACCTCATTTTTACTGATGGGAGCATAACGAAAAGGTTATGCATGATCCCCGGATACAGAGTAAATATGATTTCCTCTGATGAATGTATCGGTAAGATGAAAACACTCATCCACCACGGCAAAGCTGGCTTGTTGACCTGCTTTGATATAACCCAATTTATCCCCTATGCCGAGATACTCAGCGGGGATCGCCGATGCCATTTGAACCGCTTCCCACTCAGGAATATGTGCAAGTTGCACCATGTTTCTTAACGCACTATCAAGACTGCAAGTGCTGCCAGCTAGCGACCCATCGGCAGTTTTTGCCTGTCCATTGGTGACGGTGACCGTTTGAGCACCTAATGTGTAATCACCATCAGCTAAACCTCCCGCCCGCATACAATCTGTAATTAGGGCAATCTGTTGATACCCTTTCATGCGATATGCCAGTTGCATCATTACAGGGTGAACATGGATACCATCAGCAATAAGTTCAGCTAATACGCTGTGATATAACACTGCACCACAACATCCCGGCTCACGGTGATGAAGCCCGGTCATGCCGTTATACAGATGCACACCACAATCAGCACCGTGTGAAAAAGCTCGTGAAGCTTGTTCATAAGTTGCTGCTGTATGTGCCACACTTGGTTTAATTCCTCGGCTGACCAACCAATCAATCGCATTCATCGCACCTTCAGCTTCAGGTGCAACAGCAACACGCAATAGCGATCCCCCAGCACTGTCGAGTAATGTTTCTAATTCACAGATGGTCGGCGCTTTGAGATATTTCACAGGGTGTGAACCACGATGGCGTTCTGTAAAATAAGGGCCTTCTAAAAAGCTACCGAGTAACAACGCACCTGTTGCTTGAGGTTTTGATACAAACTCACGGACTTGTAATAGCGCATGACGGATATCCTCCATCGGTGCTGTGACAGTCGTTGCAACCCAAGCCACTACCCCTGTTTTAACCAGCGCATCGGCTATAGTTTGTAGCCCTTGTTGCGTTGCATCCATCACATCAGCCCCTTCACGACCATGAATATGGATATCCACAAAACCGGGTAATAATGATTTTCCTTTTAAGCGAATAACTGGGCAATCTGTTGGTGCTTGTGTGGTGATTGATTCAATATTTTCACCATTAACATGGACATAGCAGAGATAACGGATACCTTCAGGTGTAAAGGTTCTATCTGCTAAAATGGCATATCGCTGATTCATAAGCCGTCTTCTTCTTCAACATCATGACTATCTATTTGTGCCAATTGCTCTCGAATATCTTGAATGCTGTCTTGACCAATTTCGCGTAGCGTTTGCACCAATTCCGTCGTTGAACACCCTTCCCGTTCAAATGCCGCATTAACAATCATGGGTAAATTGACCCCAGCTAACACCTCAACAGAGGGATTTTGCATCATGATTGCCATTGCGCGATTACAGGGGGTACCGCCAGGTAAATCTGTTAAGAAGAGATATTGCTGGCATGACATAGCGTTAATCGCTTCACGCATTTTTTGTTCAAGCTCATCCGGAGAAATTGACTCAATAAAATCAATAAACGCGATATTTTCTTGCTCACCAGCAATCGCCTTTACAGCGGATGCCATACCTGTAGCAAAATTAAGATGTCCTGAGACAATAAGACCTATCATGAGTAACTCCTTGCGAGTAGCAGATAGCTCTACTACCCGTTTGTAGCAAGTTAATAATGTATTTCGATTAACAGTGTCGACAATTAGGGCATCTCTTTTTTATAAGAATCCTAATACATGCCCAATAACGCCAAATGCTAGGGTTGAAAAAATCAATACCGGAGGCTTACCCCAAAAACCGGTACTTTTCACCATTTTGTACATTAAGAAAACTAAGCACAGTGGCAGTAAATTCGGCATAATTTTGTCGAAGAGGGCTGTTTGTAATTCAACGACTTTTCCGCCAAGTTCCAGCGAGGCGGTGGTTTGCACTTTGATAAAGGTCGCCGAGAGCGCACCAATCACAAAGATCCCCATAATATTTGCCGCTTTCGCTAATTTTTCAGTGGCATCGCTCATATTGACCATTGCCGCAGTACCTGCGCGATAGCCCATAAACATCAGCCCGAAATACACTAAAAAATGCACAATTTGATACAAGAAGAAGAAAACGAAAGGTCCTGCAATCGAGCCTTCCATTGCAATAGAAGCACCTAATGCTAAGGTCAAAGGCATTAAGGTCATATGGTCGATAGCATCACCAATGCCCCCTGTCGGCCCCATTCCTGCCACTTTCATCACATTAACAGTCGATGGCTTTTCTTTGTTCTCTTCCATTGCCACCGCCGTTCCTAATAAAAAGGTAAACAGCTTTGGACTGGCATTAAAAAATTGCAGATGGTTTTTCAACGATGTTGCATAATCGCGTTTATTATTGCCGTGAATTTTCTTCAATGCTGGAATAATTGAGAAAGCAAATCCACCACCTTGCATACGTTCAAAGTTGAAGTTACCTTCCATAAATAAGCCACGGAATGCACACTTCCAAAGTATGCCTTTAGTAATAACTTTTCTGACAGCAGTATCTTGATACTCATCAATGCCATCAATCAAAGAACCTGTTTCTGGTTTATCCTGCGTTTTCAATGCGGTGCTGTTATCAGATACCATCTTCGAAATCCTCATTCTGCTGACTTGAATTTTTATTGTTACCACTAAAGAAGAAGTAGAGTGCGGCGGCTGATGCGCCTAAAATAGCGACGGCCATAATTGGGAGTTTGAGATAGGTTGTCATCACGAAACCAATAAAGAACACACCGGCCACTTCTTTTGACCACATAATTTTTAGAAGCATTGCAAAACCAATTGCGGGTACCATTTTCGCCCCAATACCTAATCCTTCTAATAAGACTTTTGGCGTGTTCTCATCAATCCATTGAGCAGCATGTTCACCAAAATAAACAGTAACAAAAGCGACTAAAGCATAAAGGAGTGAACGGACAATAAGTGTAATAATCAGCAAGCGAGAGATCCCCGCCCCGTCAGCCTTTTCTGCATATCGATCCGCTTTACCCATGGTAAATGCAGTCATAGCAAAGAAACCAATCACCAACATCTGCATTAAAACAGCAATAGGCATACCTATTCCCATTGCAACTTCCGGTGATTGTTTTGTCATTACTGCAAAAGCAACTGCTGCAATGGTGCCTAAAGTCACATCTGGTGGCTGAGCTCCGGCATTAGGTACAAGCCCTAACCATGCAAGTTCTAAGGTAGCACCTGCAATTAATCCTACTTGCATATCTCCCATAATCAGACCGACAACGGGCCCTGTAATTAATGGTCGATGGATATTTAATGCCACGTCGTACTTATCGATACCGCAAAAGAAGGCCCATAAAGCCACTAAAGAAGCTTCAAAAATCATAAATTATCCTCAAACCTGCCTATAGCAGGTTTTCTTGATCAGGAAATAATCAGGCTGATGCGAGTGTTAGTACATCAACAGGAGTTTGATCTGGTGTGTTTTGGACTGTGCAAGTAACCCCTTTTTCGATAAGACGCTTAAAAGCACTAAGATCTTTTTCATCGATAGAGACTGTTTTCGCAATTTGACGTTTACCTTCATGAAAATGCATATTGCCAACATTACAATGAGTAATAGGCACGCCACCTTCAACTAAACGGGCTACATCAGTTGGGTTATTACACAGAACAAAAATTTTCTGACGAGGAGATGCTTTGCTAATAACATCAATAGTTTTTTGAATAGAGAAAAAGCGAACCGCATATTCGCCGCCAGCAGATGCTTTCATTCCCGCCTGCATAAATGCAGCATTGGGACCTTCAGCAGCATCATCATTAGCGACTAAAATTAGGTTTGCTTCCGTATGTTTACCCCATGTAATGCGGATTTGTCCATGAAGTAAACGTTCATCAATGCGGGTCCAGACAATATTAGGTGTGTTCATAACTAGCTCTCTTATTATATTTTATTAATTTAAAGCAGACTGTGTGTCTTCTGTTTTAAGTGAGAACGGATAAATTGTGACGCCTTGTACAACTCGATTGATTTCTCCGGTTGGAGATGGATTATCAGGCGTATTCCCTAGTGCAATAGAACTGTGAAATGCAAATGATTGCGCCAACATCAAATAAGGGAACAATAGCGCCACATCTGAACAGTTCTCTAACGCTGGAATATAAACAAAACTCTCTGGTGAAAAAGTTTTATCATTTCGTGCGGTGATCGCGATCACCTTGCCTGATGCATTATCGTGAATAACCTCTCGTAATAAATCTGTCTCGTATTGACGTGTATAAGGATCATTAGAGAAAAACATCACCACAAGGGTTTCTTTATTTACGATGGATTTAGGCCCGTGTCGAAAGCCTAATGGGGTATCAAAATTGGCTACGACTTTACCCGCCGTCAGCTCTAACATTTTTAATGCGGCTTCTTGTGCTAGCCCTTGTAATCCTCCGCTACCAAGATAAATAACGCGTTTGAATTTTCCTGCGTATTGATGGCGGATAATTTTATTTGCTTTGTCAAATTGCGCTTTGTAATCACTAAAAAACGGCGCAATAGCATCAGTAAATACACTATCGCCTAAAAAGATAGTGACCGCCGCCATCATCATTGAAGAAAAACTTGATGTCATTGCTAATGAGCGATCGTTTGACTCTTCCGGCATTAATAACGCCAGTGCCTTATGACTATTTTGGCAATATTGATAAAACTGGCCCTGAGGGTTACAGGTTAAAACTAAGTGGTAACATTGCGATAAGCACTTCTTTGCAATATCTAACGCAGCCACACTTTCGGGGCTATTCCCTGAACGAGCAAAATAAATCAGTAATGTAGGGATATCTTCGGCTAAATATTCTTGAGGATCAGCGACTAAATCCGTTGTGGCAATAGCATCAACACGACGTTTTATAGCTCCCGTCAAAATAGGTGCTAACGCTCTACCGGCAAACGCGGATGTTCCAGCTCCCGTAAGAATTATTCTGCTATTTGATGCCTCCAATGCTTTTTCTAAAAAAGACTCAATATCAGCACGTTTTTCTCGAATTGATAGCCATGTTTTTTTCCAGCACTCTGGTTGCTGGTCAATTTCTTTCACTGTCCAAAATGCGTTTAACTGCTCAAGTTCAGCGGTTTGATAGCTTAAATATTCCATGGTTTCCCTCAATTAATGGACATTGCACGCATCGGCATAAACCGACAACACATCACGAATTTTCGCAATAACAAATGACTCAGGCGTACCCGCAATTTTCCCCTCTCTAAACTGGGTAAATTGATAAGGCAAATATTGGCTAAGTAAGGGAAGTGGAATAGGCTTAACAGATAAATTATCCATTAATGTGTCAATAGCAGTATTAATCTCGGCATCAGGCCAATAATAACGAATACGATCACTAAAACTATAAACACGAGCAAAGGCGAGTTGACGTTCATCACCGTGATAATATTTTTGCCAAAAATTAGGCTCACGGCACATCAATTGTTCCATTTTTTCACGTAATCGAGAGCACTTTTCAAGAGGAAATAATGTTTCTTCAATGGCGCAAAGAGCATATAAACCTTCACGCATAGCAAATGTTAGCGCCGGCCCAACTTTTAAAATAGCAAAGTGATCATGGACGAGTTGCTGATAAGCTTGATTGGTTTGATAATCTGTAGAGTGAGCTTCAAAAACCAGATGAGAATAGTCATTTACTACTTGGCTTAACGCTTGTGCTTTTTCAGATTGATAATCAATAATACCGGTATGATCAAATTCAACCCCAGGCTGTACAACTAAACCTATAACACGAGTCCAACACTCTCCCACACCAGCGTCATAAAATGCTTGGCGATGGCACGCTAATGTTTTACGGGCAGCATCAGGTGAAGTCACCTCAACGGTATCAAGCTCTTCAGCAGCACCACCAGGAACGGGGACTTCTGTGCCAACAACATAAACAATATCACTAAAACCAAATGTCTTTTTGGCGGTATTTTCTGCAATAACAGCAAGACGAGCTGCACGCGATGCCACGATTTCATCTGTTAAAGGAATAGGATCATCTGCACAAGACATACTGCAATCAAGATGGATTTTTTTAAATCCCGCGGCAACATAATGTGCAATAAGTACATCCGCATTTGCCATCGCTTCTTCAGCATTAAGATGCTGCCAGCGATTAGGCCCTAAATGGTCACCACCAAGGATAAGCTTTTCGACAGGAAAACCGACATTTTCCGCTTTCTCAATAACATATTGGTAGAAATCAGCGGGAGTCATACCTGTATAACCACCAAACTGATCAACCTGATTAGAGGTGGCTTCAATCAGCAGAAAGGAATCATCGTCCAGCGCTTGTAATAAAGCAGCTTCTATTACTAAAGGGTGGGCAGAACAAACAGAATAAATACCATTCTGTTTGCCTGATTTATGTTGCTGAACAATCTTTTCTAAAGGATGCATGTAAATACTAACTCCATAATCAACACCGGCGGTGTTGCTAATGGAGTTAGCAAATTACGCTGTCTTATCGTCCACGATGATAACGTCGATTTTATGATCTTTCAGTTCCTGAACATACTCATCAGGAATACCTGAATCCGTCACTAACACATCAATATCACCAAACTCTCTGATCATATGACAGCTGCGTTTACCGAATTTCGTAGAATCTGCAACCGCAATAATCGTTTCTGAGATATCACACATTAAACGGTTAAGACTGGCTTCCTGTTCATTGTGAGTAGTGATACCAACACGTAAATCAAATCCGTCAACACCAAGAAAAACCTTATCGAAACGGTAATTTCTTAGACTATTTTCAGCTTGTGAGCCAGAAAAAGACAATGCACTTTTTCGCAATACACCACCTGTCATTAAAACCTCAACACCTGTGGTATTTGCTAACTCCATTGCGACATCCAGACCGTTAGTCATGACGACTACATTTTCGCGCGACTTTAAATGTGTCGCGATTTCGCGTGTAGTTGTCCCCGAGTCAAGAATGACGGTGTCTCCATCCTTTATCAGCGTTGCGGCAGCTTTCCCGATTAATGTTTTAATGCCCGCATTTTGTCCACGTTTTTCATGGATACTCAGTTCAGCAATAAAGCCTGTATTAGGAATTGCTGCGCCATGAGAGCGAACGATATAGCCATTTTTCTCAAGAAAACTTAGATCGCTGCGGATAGTGACACTTGAGACTTTAAATAATTCAGCGAGATCTTCGACTCTGGTTTTGCCCTGTTGGTTAACCATATCGAGGATTTCCATACGCCTCTCAACTGCCGCTTTCACTTTCGTCTCCTTACGAAACCAAAAGATTTGCTTTCGATTGATTTCGAATGTAGTTTACTACGCCAAATTTAACCGACAACGCAAAAAAACAAAACTTTTGATCTCTTTCACAAAGTTTCGATTTCACTGTCGATTGCTTACGATTATTTTCGTGTCATGTCAATGATAGCCTTGAGGGCATCAGTTTCCAATAAATAAAATGATATAAGGTAATGTCACTCTTATGATTACACCATATATAGCTATATAAAATGCCATGAAATAGAGTTAATAGCGAAATATTTCACAAAAATCAGATTAAAAATTCAAAATAATTATTTATTTTCGAAAAATAAAAGAGTCATATCGCTCAAATAATCAAAAGAACACGAAATTATCGCCATGAGAACATCGTTAAATTGAAAATTATTGTGTTATATACTTATCAATAAACTTTCATTTACTTTCGATATTCTATATTTGTGATTTTAATCTCTTTTGTTTTGTAAAAATTTACGTAATGTAACAGGATAAAAAATAAACTCAGGAAATAAATAATGGCATCAAATCAACCTGCTTTATTTCATATGATGGCAAAGCCGACAAGCTACCACTGTAATATTAAATGTGAATATTGCTTTTATCTGGAAAAAGAAAATATTTTTCAAGATGAGACAAAAGAAACAGGCCATACAGTGATGCCTGATGGTGTACTTCGTCGTTATATTAAAGACTATATTCAGTCACACAGTGGCGATCAGGTTGATTTTGCTTGGCAAGGTGGTGAACCAACGCTTGCAGGATTAGCCTTCTTTGAAAAAGTGGTCAAATACCAAAAGCAATTTGCTAACGGCAAGACAATTACCAATAGTGTACAAACCAATGCGATTGCCATTAATCGCCAATGGGCACAATTCTTTGCTGATAACCACTTTCTATTAGGCGTTTCAATTGATGGCATTGAAGCCATTCACGATAAATATCGTATTTCAGTCAATGGTAGCCCAACATTTGAACGCGTAAAACGCGCCATCAATTTACTAAATGAGTATGGTGTTGAATTTAATACATTAACCGTTGTAAATGATCAAAACTGGAATAAAGGAAAAGAGACTTATCAAGCTTTAAAAAATTTAGGTTCAACTTTTTTTCAATTTATTCCCATAGTCGAAGTGGATAGACGTTTCCCACACACTCATGGCGGACATTATGCTCCCGGTCCTAACGCACAATTAGCGGCTTTCTCTGTTCCCGCTGAAGGTTACGGAAAATTTATGACCGATATATTCAATGAATGGATACGCCAAGGTGATGTAGGAAAAATATACATTCGCTTATTTGATAGCTTATTAGGGACATGGATGGGATATCCTGCATCAACATGTATTCAATCTAAAACTTGTGGTCAAGCATTAATTATTGAAGCCAATGGTGATGTTTACTCTTGTGATCACTATGTTTATCCCGCTAATAATTTAGGCAACATACAACTAACAAGTCTTGCACAGCTCGCAACATCAAAAACACAGCAACGCTTTGGTCAAAATAAATACGATAAACAAACCAACCTTTGCAAACAGTGTGAAGTGCAAAGCTTATGTTATGGCGGTTGTCCTAAACATCGCATTATTGCGATAGAAGGCGAAAAATATCGCCACAATTATCTATGTCACTCTTATAAAAAAATATTTCATCACACGGCAATCGGCATGCAATTAATGCGTCAAGCGATAGCTCGCGGAGGCCTTGCCAGTGATGCACTTGGGGCGATGCAAAAAAACTATCTCAAGTGACTCTTATTTTATTTCATTTTATTTATTTTGGAGACAATCTGTGACCTTACCTTTTATTAAAAAAAGCATACTCGCGGGGATCATTGCCACGTCATGTTTAAGCCTTCCAATATCAGCCCATGCTGGTGGCACACCTGAAAAACCGAATGTACTGTTAATCGTAATGGATGATTTAGGCACAGGACAACTTGATTTTGTACTGGATACCTTAGATGTAGATGTGTTAGCTCAGCGACCAACACCTCCTCGTTATAAAGGTGATATCAATAAAATGATAGAAGCCGCACGTATTGCGATGCCTAATGTCAGTGATATGGCAGAAAACGGTGCAAAAATGACTAATGCATTTGTAGCTCATCCCGTTTGTGGCCCTTCTCGTGCAGGTATCTTTACAGGACGCTCGCCCGCCAGTTTTGGTACTTACAGCAATGATGATGCCATTTTAGGTATACCCCAAGATATCAAATTGTTACCCTCACTTTTCCAAGAAAATGGCTATGCCACTGCTAGCATTGGTAAATGGCATAATGCAAAAGTTATCCGTAAACCGAAAATAAATGAAAATAAACAAACCCGTGATTATCACGACAATATGATCTCAACCCCTGAAGCGGGTTATGCGCCTCATGAGCGGGGCTTTGATTACGCCTTTAGTTATTATGCATCAGGTGTTGCCTTATGGAATTCGCCTGCATTTTGGCGTAATGGTGTCAATGTTCCTGCTCCGGGTTACACCACCCATCTATTAACGGATGAAACACTAAAATTTATTGATGAACATAAAGATAAACCTTTTTTTATCAATCTTTCTTATAGCGTTCCACACATACCGTTAGAGCAAGCATCTCCTGCTAAGTATATGGATAAATTTGATACAGGGAATGTGGAGGCAGATAAATATTTTGCCGCCTTAAATGCAGCAGATGAAGGTATTGGACAAATCATTGCGAAATTAAAAGAAAATGGTGAGCTAGAAAATACATTAATTTTTTTCTTATCTGATAATGGTGCAGTTAATGAATCCCCCATGCCCATGAATGCCATGGATAGAGGCTTTAAGGGCCAGATGTTTAATGGTGGAGTTAGAGTACCTTTTATTGCTTATCAACCCGGAACTATTCCCGCGGGAACAAAAAGCGATGCGATGATCTCCGCACTTGATATTTTGCCAACCGCGTTACAAGTCGCTGATATTCAAATTCCTGATAGCCTGCAAGTAGAAGGTAAAAACATTATGCCATTGCTTAAAGGTGAAACAACGCGTTCGCCTCATGCTTATCTGTATTGGGCAGGCCCCGGCACTAAGCATTATAGTGAAGAAAACCAAGAGTTTTGGCATGGTTATCATCAATGGATCACCTATCAACGTCAAACGCCTCCAGTAAACCCTAACTTAGAGAAACTGTCTAAAGGTGCTTGGGCAGTGCGTGATGGTGAATGGGCGCTCTATTTTTATGATGATGGTAAAAATCAACCACAGCTTTTTAACGATAACACCGATCCTGGCGAATCAATCGATTTGGCAAAACAAAATCCACAAAAAGTGGCTGAACTAAAAAATGCGTATTACCAGTGGATCAAAGATAAACCTAAACCTGTTATTTGGGGGCAAGATCACTATCAAATACTAGTAGATTCAGCCAAACCTTAAACTCAACTTCCGTTTTGTTTCGCAAGGATGCGTCTTTTTTCTGAGATACGAAAATGGTTATTGAAATTGCATCTAAACCACGGCCTAAACTGCCTTATGAGCACCCTGATGTAAAAATTTATCAACGCTTATTTAAAGAAAACATAATCCGGCGATTAGTCAGAAAATCGGCTTATCACCGTCATGATAATGCTATTGCTGATTTTTTTAAGGATGAGACACACTCTCTTTTTTCGCTCTGTGAAAGACTTACTCAGTATATTACAGAAGCTTTTCATCACTATCAGGTTTGGGGTTATTCCCATGCCTATTACCCCGGTAGTCCTGGTCAACAAACCGTCAGAACCGATGCGCTAGAAGGGGTCAGTCGAGTACTTCCTTTACTTGCCGCATGGACAGTAAATAGCAAAAAAAGCACATTACTAGGTTTAAACCAGCAAATTTACCATTTACCTTCAATGATAAAACAAAGCTTTATTCATGGAACAGATCCTCTTCATAAAGGCTATTGGGGAAAACTTGAAAATTACGATCAACGAATTTGTGAGGCATCTGATCTCGCTCTTACTCTTTGGATCAGCCGTGAATGGGTTTGGGATACGTTATCTTCGGAGATCAAACAGCAAATAATTAACTGGTTTGAACAAGTTAATCACTGCGAAATTGTTGATAATAACTGGCATTTTTTTCCACTAACCGTCCAATTTGTTATTAAAGCACTGACAGGTAAAGATACCATTGCCCATTGGCGTTATGAAAGATTAAAAGAATTTTATGTCGGTGATGGATGGTTTCGTGATGGGGCAAAAGGTAATTATGATTACTACAATGCGTGGGGGTTTTATTATTCTCTTTATTGGCTAGCGCAAATTGATCCACAATTTGATCATGATTTTATTACTCAATCCCTGAATAATTTTAATCAACACTACCTTTATTTTATCACCCCAAAAGGTATTCCTTTTTTTGGTCGTAGTGCTTGTTATCGTCTTGCTGTTTCTGCGCCATTACTCGCAGGCGTTGATTTACAATGCCCTTTTGTCAAAGTTGGAGAGGCTAAACGGGCTTTTGAAAGTAGCTTACGTTATTTTATTTCTCAAGGTGCACTCAAAAATGGCGCTCCCACTCAAGGGCTATTTAATCATGATGCTCGTTTAGTTGATAATTACAGTGGTCCAGCAAGCTCTTTTTGGTCATTACGGGCTGTCATTATCGCTCTTTATTGTGCTGATCGTATTAATTTATGGCAAGCACCATCACTTCCTTTACCTATCGAAAAAAATGACTTTCGTTTCGAAATACCCGCTATCCAAGCATCAATTATCGGGGTGAAAGCAACACAAGAAGTCAGTGTTATTTTTCGAGAGGATTATACACAACAACAATCACCTTTAACTCGCCGTTTAGAAAAACAAACGCGAGTACAAAAAATCACAGAAACTGTAATTGGACAATCAAGACGCCCTAAAAACAACCTATTACGCAAAGGAGTCACCAGTTACAGTTCTAAAATGACACATTTCTTCTGACTTACTTTCATTTGCTTTCGGTGCGAAGGGAATAAAAATGTGATTTAGATCTTTTACCTTTCTATTTCTTTCGTTTATTATTAATCGTAATTAAACGAAAGATGAGAGGCAAACATGTATCTGGTTTCTACTCGTAATATGCTCAATAAAGCACAGCATGAAAACTATGCTGTGCCCGCTTTTAACATTCATAACTTGGAAACTATCCAAGTGGTAATGGAAACTGCGGCTGAAATGGCATCACCTGTGATCTTAGCAGGCACACCTAGCACGTTTGCTTATGCTGGTAGTGATTATTTAATTTCGATTTGCCAGCAAGCGGCTGAACAATATCGCATCCCAGTAGCACTACATTTAGATCATCATGAAAATATTCCTGATATTTGCAATAAAGTGATTTCGGGGGTGCGATCAGCCATGATCGATGCTTCTCATTTTCCTTTTGAAGAAAACATTCGCCTGGTTAAAGAGGTCGTCAATTTCTGTCATTATTGGGATTGCACCGTAGAAGCTGAATTAGGTCGTCTTGGTGGGCAAGAAGACGATTTAATCGTTGATGCGAAAGATGCGCTATTTACCGATCCTGATTCAGCAGTACAATTTATCAAAGCCACGGGAATTGACTCATTAGCGGTGGCGATTGGTACAGCACATGGTATGTATAAACATGAACCACATCTTGATTTTGATCGTCTACATGCCATCCGCCAAAAAACAGAGATCCCTTTAGTACTACATGGCGCGTCAGGTATTCCTGATACTGATGTACGTCATTGTATCGACTTAGGTATTTGCAAAGTTAACGTAGCAACCGAACTTAAAATTGCTTTCTCTAACGCAATTAAGCAGTACTTTTTAGATAATCCTGATGCCAGTGATCCTCGCCATTATCTAGTGCCAGGTAAAGCGGCGATGAAAGCGGTGGTTGCAGATAAAATTCGCGTCTGTAAAAGTGATGGGAAACTGTGAAAATAAATAGAACTGTCGCCATTATTGGCGAATGTATGATAGAGCTAAGTGGCCAACCTTTTTTTGCCACAACAACAGCGTTTTGGGGGCGATACATTAAATACAGCACTGTATTTAGCGCGCCTCATTCCTACATTACATCCGCAATATATAACAGGTTTAGGCACTGATAATTACAGTGCCTTAATGCAAAAAGCATGGGAAAAAGAGGGGATCAACTGCCAGTCAGTGATCACCATTCCCGAAAAACTTCCCGGTTTATATGCCATTGAAATTGATACTTATGGTGAGCGTAGCTTCCATTATTGGCGTAGTGATGCCGCTGCACGTTATATTGCAACGGACAACCGTTTTGCAACACATCTAGATACCTTGCCCGACGATAGTGTTATCTATCTTAGTGGTATTTCACTGGCCATTTTAACGCCGAAAGGAAAAGAAGCGTTAATCACGCAATTAATCCGCCTTAAACAGCGAGGGATCACCTTAATTGTCGATTCAAACTATCGGCCTCGTTTATGGGATCTAATACCTCATGCGCAAGAGTGGTTCGAAAAACTATATCGACTCAGTGATATCGCTTTAGTCACCGGAGATGATGAACAAGCTCTCTGGCAACAACCCAACCTTACTGAGCAAAAAATTGTCGAACGCCTTCATCAATGGGGCAATAAAAACGTCATTGTTAAACTAGGAGCAAAAGGGGCTTTCTGGTCTGATGGTGAAAATACCGGTTATATCTGCCCCAAACCGATACAGCATGTCATAGACACTACAGCAGCCGGGGATTCTTTTAATGCTGGTTTTATTGCTGCATGGCTACAAAACTACCCTTTGCCTACATGTTGTTTATGGGGAAATACATTAGCAGGATTAGTTATCCAACATCATGGCGCCATTATTCCCCATAACATCACTGATTCATTCTATTCACTCATCAAGGATAACCATGAGACAGTCAATTGTTGATACACTTTCAGTACTGAAAGTGATCCCCGTGATCCAAATTAATCGCACCGAAGATGCAATTTGGCTGGGTGAAATACTAACCCAAAATCAATTACCTATTGCTGAAATTACCTTTCGTACTCCAGCAGCCGCCAAAGCAATAAAGCTGATGAGAGAACACTTTCCTGAGCTTATTCTTTGTGCGGGTACCGTATTAACAGCGCAACAAGCTGATATAGCAAAAGAAGCGGGTGCAAGCTTTGTTATTTCTCCCGGTTATAATCCAAAAACCGTCGATTATTGCCTTCATAATGGCATTGATATTGTGCCTGGAATAAATAACCCAAGCCAAATTGAAGTTGCTCTTGAGCGGGGTTTAACCTTGCTAAAATTTTTCCCAGCAGAAGCTTCTGGTGGAGTAAAAATGCTAAAAGCAATGGCGGCACCTTACTCTCAAGTTCAATTTATGCCTACTGGAGGAATTAGTCTAAACAATGTTAGTGATTACCTCGCTATCGGGCAAGTTATCGCATGTGGTGGCAGTTGGATTGCTACTACTGAGGCAATTGATAATCAAGACAAACAGACTATTGCTCGCAATATTCAAAATATCCATTCATTACTTAAGAATAAAGGATAAACAAAATGAAACAGGTTGCCGTTTTATTGGCTGATGGTTTTGAAGAAGGTGAAGCGGTTGTTTTTATTGATATCATGCGTCGCCTTGATATTCATGTAGATGTACTTTCTTGCATGGATACACTGGTATTAAACACCTATTTTAACACTAAGATCAGTGCTGATTACCTATTAACCGAAAAATTCACACACAGTTATGACGCAGTAATGATGCCGGGTGGTCCTAAAGGTACAGATCGTCTATGTGCAAATTCACTCGTGATTGATTTTATTAAACGCCATATTGCACAAGACAAATACATTTGTGCTCTATGCTCTTCCGGTGCAAAAGTATTAGCAGCACATCATCTTCTTGAAGGTCGTTATTACAGCACTGGTGATAAACTTGCTGATAAATATGATGATGGTCATTATCTTGACCAAGATGTTGTTGTTGATGGGAAATTTATCAGTGCCAAAGGATTAGGTGTTAGCTTTGAATTTGCCTTTACGGTAGCTAAATATTTGCTCAGTGACAATGTAGAAAAAGTAGATTGGCAAGCTAATCACATTTACTTTAAACATTGGCCGTTGTCTTACCTTGACTAAATATTAAATAACTAAGCCCTCTTTTTAAACCGCCGTTAATAACAAAGCGGTTTATTAGAGGGCTTTCATTTCTTATCAAAAAAAAGAGTTAGAAACGATACAGACTAAATGGTTTGGCATCTAATACAGGTTTTTTGCCTAATAATAAATCTGCTGTAATTTCTGCTGATACAGGGCTTTCGGTCATTCCCCAACCTGTTGCAGTATTAATAACTAGACCTGGATACTCTTTAACATCAGAGATAATTGGGTTTTCATCTGGTGCAATCGCCATCGCACCACTCCACTGATCAATTAACGTTGATTCTTTAAATGCTGGGAACTCTTTTTTCAGTTTTTCCAGTGAGGCATTTAATTCTGGCAGATCAGGCAGAGCGGTCATATCACGATATTTTTCAAATGGCGACTCTTCATTAAGATCCCAATGTGTTGATTGCATAAAGGAATTAATCAACTGCTCATTTAACGAAATATGTACTGGGAAATCAGGTAAAGCCAGCAGAGGTAAATATTTATAGCCGTAAGTAAATGATTCTTTTACTACCGGAGCAACAATGACACGAGGAGAAGTTGCATACGTTCCATCCGCTTGCTCACGGAAGAAAATTCCGCCGGGTAAAGCAACGTTTCCACCTGGCGCATTTGGTGCTGCGCTAATTAATTGCTGTGATTGATAAGCAGGTAATGTTGGTACATCAACATTTAGGTTCTGCATAAATAAACGTGACCAAACACCACCGGCGACAACAACACGAGAGGTTTTAATTGGTCCTTTTTCTGTTACAACATCAGAAATAACACCAGCTTGCGTTTCTAAACCACGGGCTGCACAGTTTGTGAAAATTTTGATACCCATTTTTTTGGCATATTCTGCCATCACAAAAGTCGCAACTTCAGGATCGAAGCTTCCTGAGTCTTCTTCGAAACCAGCAATTTTCCAATCAGTGGTAGCGCCACGTAAACGCTGTTTTAACTCAGCGCCTTCAATCATTTTTGTTCTAAATGGAATGTCTGAGCCAACATCTTTGCTTTTAGCATCAATCCATTTTCTTACGTTTTCTAAATCTTCTTCATCTAAAGGAACTTCTACACGACCTTGTGTACGATAAGTGGTATCAATACCAACTTTAGCGTTCATTTCACGCCAGCGGTGCTTCCCGAGGTGATGTAATAAGAAGGTTTCATCTGGCATTTTATAGCTAATAGCTTGACCATAGAATCGAGATGATTGTTCGCCGGCAATATTTCCTTTTTCAACGATTGTGACAGATAAGCCACGCTCAGCAAGGTTAATCGCGGTCATGATACCTAAAATACCCGCACCAATTACAACAACATCATCTTGTTTCGGTAATGGACCGCCAGTTCCCTCAACAAAACCATGTCTCGGCGTACCAGGAACAAAACGCCCTTCTCGCGTTAACATAGGTGTTAAAATCCCAGCGCCTGCAGCAACAGCAACCACTGTGCCACCAAGAATAAATTTTCTTCTACTTATTGCCATTTCGAAACAATTCCTTTCATGCAGTGAATAATTATCATTATATAATCACGGCATTTTATTCTATTTGTAACGTAATAGTAAACCAGTTGTGATTATTTTTTTGGTGAATAGTATATGGATGAGCTAATATATTCAAAATGTAAGCAATTGATTCAAGATGTTAATATTTAAGGCATTATTGGATTAAAATAATTTTTTTAATAAAAAATTTAATATTTTCATTAGGTTTATATAAATCAAGTTCATAATAACTGATAGAAAAATAACCATTGATACAAAATTTTTCACTAAAAAAGCTATTATCATGGCGTTTTTTATCATAGCGGTGTTAATATAATTTCATCTATTAACGCACTTTTTGATCAAAGAATATTCAGGCAGATAAATAACGTTGGAATAATGTTAATCTTTTCCTCTATTTTAGAGATGCGTATTGATGCTTATTTCAATAGTGTGTTGTTCTTTCAGACTAGATATTTATATAATTCAAATTGCTTAAAAAATAACGCCCTACCCATCATCAAAATTAATTATCTATTAAGTACTGCTATCCCATTATTTAACAACTATAAATCAATCGGTTAGCCTCAAACACGGTGAGTAAATGCAAAATCAAGTCGCACAATCAATGAAAAACAGTATCAAGGTATACTTGGTAAACTCATTTACTCGTGATCATTGCGGTGGCAACCCTGCCGGAGTCGTTCTCAATCCTCCCAAGCTAACGACAGAACAAAAAATCGCCATTGCTCAACAAGTTGGATTTTCTGAAACGGCATTTGTCTATTCGGGTGATGACACTGATTTTAAAGTAGATTTTTTTACTGCTGAAGGAGAAGTTGATTTTTGTGGGCATGCAACATTAGCGGTTTTTTTCACTCTGTCATCGCTTAAGTTACTCAAACCTGGCGATTATAGCCAAAAAACCAAGGCAGGAATTTTAACCGTTACCATTAATCACGATAATATTGTGATGGAACAAACGCTTCCTATTACCCGTAAGGGGCCTTGTGTTAACGATGTCGCAAAGGCGCTGGGCATTCTACCTGAAGTGATAGAAAAGACAGATTTACCAATAGAGATTGTCTCAACAGGATTAAACGATATTTTTGTTCCCGTACAATTTGGCTATTTAGATGCCTTACAGCCTGACTATCAAGCTATCGCTGCTTTAAGCCATAAATTTGATACTATCGGCTTTCATGTCTTTGAACTTAGTCATGATCAAAATATTACTGCCCACTGCCGAAACTTTGCACCACGCTATGGCATTAACGAAGAATCAGCCACAGGTAGCTCGAGCGGTGCTTTAGGGTGTTATCTTGTTCATCACCTTTTGCCAAACAAAAGGCAATTTTTGTTCGAACAAGGTAGAGCAATGCAATGCTCTTCTTTAATTGACGTATTTATTGATTCGACAGCAAAAAACGTCACTCGCGTTCAAGTTGGTGGAAAAGCGACATTGATTGGTACAAAAATAATTGAGATCTAAAAATACTATATTTAATAAGTGGCGTTGAACCGATGATTATTTATCATTTGGCAACGCCACAATTACGAATCAAAACAAGTTGATAGAGCAAAACGTCACAATTTAACAGGTGATAATCACTGTGTTGCTCTTAATTAAACAGTGAAAGCCGAAGCACTAAAGCAACGAGTGTAACAATGAGCACAGGGATAGTCATGATGATCCCTGTTTTGAAATAATATCCCCATGTGATCGTCATATTTTTTTGTGATAAAACATGTAGCCACAATAATGTTGCCAAGCTACCTATTGGTGTAATTTTTGGCCCCAAATCAGCACCAATCACATTGGCATAAATCATCGCTTGTTGAATTACCCCTGTCGCGTCACTTCCTTCTATGGATAGAGCACCAATTAATACCGTTGGCATATTATTCATTATTGATGATAAAAAGGCGGTAATAAATCCCGTACCAATTGTTGCTATCCATAACCCTTTATCAGCAAGGTAATTAAGTATTTCAGAAAGATAATTAGTTAATCCTGCATTTCTTAAACCATAAACAACCAAGTACATACCTAAAGAGAAAATGACGATTTGCCACGGTGCGCCACGCAACACTTTTTTAGTGTTAATCGTACGGCCTTTGGCTGCAATTACCCAAAGAATTAAAGCGCCAATTGCCGCTATTGCACTAACAGGAATGCCTAATGGCTCTAAAATAAAAAAACCAATGAGCAATAACAACAATACAAGCCAGCCTGCTTTAAACGTAGTCATATCCTTAATAGCTAAAGCTGGCTCACTCAGCTTTTTAACATCATATTGGTTAGGAATATCTTTACGGAAAAACCAATGTAGCATCACAAGCGTTGCAACAATTCCCGCAATATCGACTGGCACCATAATTGATGCATATTCAGTAAATCCAATATTAAAGAAGTCCGCAGAAACGATATTCACGAGGTTCGAAACAATCAGCGGCAAGCTCGCTGTGTCTGCGATAAACCCAGCTGCCATAACAAAGGCTAATGTCGTACCTTTGTTGAAACCAAGTGCAAGTAACATCGCAATCACAATAGGTGTTAGTATCAATGCTGCACCATCATTAGCAAATAAAGCAGCAACCATTGCACCAAGTAGCACGATATAACTGAATAGTAATCTTCCTTTCCCACCCCCCCACTTGGCAACATGTAATGCCGCCCATTCAAAAAAGCCACTTTCATCTAAAAGTAGGCTAATAATAATTACTGCAACAAATGTCGCTGTGGCATTCCACACAATGTTCCAAACAGTCGGAATATCTTGAAAACTGATCACACCAAAAAGGAGTGCCAATATAGCGCCGGCCGTTGCACTCCAACCAATACCCAACCCTTTCGGCTGCCAGATAACCAAGGTGATCGTTAAAACAAAAATTAATGCAGCAACAAACATAACAACCTCGTTTAAAAGGTGCATTCACACACACCTAATCATATATGTTTTTTCGAATATATTTAGTTAAATTTTTTACACAGAACAACGATGACCAGACTCTTTTTTCTCTAGGATCTTGAGTAAATCTGCAACTCTATTTTTCTCTGTGGTATAAGTTATATCAATGATACTTTTCACCCACGGTAGTAATACAGGAGATAATCGATAATGAACCCATTTGCCTTGCTTCGAATCGAGCAAAAGACCCGACTCTCTCAGCATAGCTAAGTGTCGAGATGTCTTGGGTTGCGATAAATTTAAGGCAGTATAGATATCACAAACACATAGCTCACCAGATGCTTTTAAAAGCAATACGATATCTAGTCTGGTTTGATCACCTAAAATTTTAAACAGTTGTAATGGTTTCATGTATCCCCCTTTACGATCTTTAGCTTAAAAATACCCCCATCAAACACATACGTCAAATCATATATGAGTTATACATTATTGTGGCATAATCTCGCTATCTATTATGCCTATAATAAATACTTATTATCGAGTTCTATTTAAATGAATTATTAATTTAATTAAATATTGATAGGAAGATTATAGAGTTCAAATAAAAAAATCAAAATAAGATACGTTATTTATCATAATTTCACTGCCACATCCAACCTATTAAAAATAAAAAGTTAAACTTGAATTATTTAAATAAAACCTACTATTAAAATAACATCAAATTAAGAAAGTCTTAATTAGAGAAATTAGAAATATATACTTACTCATTATTAATTAAATAAATAAAAGGTGTATCATATGTATATTAGTTTGTTGTCTACTTTATAAAAAGGAATAATTATATGAAAAAAACATTACTCAGTCTTGTTATGCTGACTGTAATATCAACGCCAGTATTGGCTAAAACGCCTATCGCTAATTTGAAAATCAATGGTGATATCAAACCACCAACTTGTACTATTAATGGCGCAACACAAAGTGATGTTATTTTTGATTTAGGTAAAATTAGTCCATCGCTGATCCCTAAATCATCAAATTATATATATCCTCATAATACAACCTCGACTAACGTCACTATTGAATGCGATGCAAACACTTATCTTACATTTAAAGCCACTGATACTTATGTAAACAGTCAGCTTGATCTTGATCAAACCAGTAAAACTAAAGCTAGTGGGATATTTCACCTGGTTAATAAAGACCAGGTAGACACTTCCGTGGGGGGAATACTATTCGTTTGGTACAATGTGACTGTAGATGGAAAACCCGCATTTATTAGCCGGGCAAATGATGCAACGGTAGGTTTTTCAGATAATAAAACTGTTATAGTTAAAGAAGTCACTAATGGTTGGACGACAAAACAACAAGAAAATGTAGATAAAAATAGTTTAGATTTAATGCCAGGTCAGATTTTTTCTACCAGCATTTCAGCAGGGAAAGCATCTTCTGCATTTATTTTATCTAAAGATTCATTAAATAAAAAAGGCATAGATATTTCTAACGGATTAGATTTTATCGGCGAGGCTGTTCTCACTTTTAACTTTGGTGTCTAAACCTAAAAAATAATTGATAATCACAATATAATGAAATTAATTTTTGTATTGTGATTATCTTTTTATGTCAATATTAATAAACTATCGATTTACAGCTCTTAGGTAAAAGTGATAATAGTAACATCATTACCTAACATGTTAATTTTGATATTTTATGGGATTAGATATTGTCATGTTTAAAGATCAATTTACACCACAACAAAAAATGGATATTTGTACTTTTGAAGAAGGTGATCCGACGGAAAACCCTTGGGTTAAAGGGAAACCTGCCCAAATACACATTGAAATTGTCCCCCATAATCCTAATTGGCTTATACAATTTAATGAACAAAAATCGTTAATTCAGAATGCATTGTCAGATATAGCATTATCAATTGAGCACATAGGATCTACTGCGGTTGCAGGATTGGCTGCTAAGCCAATAATCGATATCGATTTAATTATAGAAAATCCTAAAGATGAATCATCTTATATTCCTCAATTAGAGGCATTGGGCTATGAACTCATTATTCGTGAGCCTTCATGGTATCAGCACCGTATGCTTAAACTGAGTAATCCGATGGTTAACTTACATGTATTTGGAAAAAATTGTCCCGAACATTGGCGCCACCTATTATTCAAGCAATGGTTAACAACACATCCTGATGATTTAGCCAATTATGCGGCGATTAAACAGCTTGCTAAGCATAATGTAAAGACGACTCAAGATTATAACCTGAAAAAACAGAGCCTTGTACATGCAATTTATCAGAAGATTTTTACCTCATTGATTGGCGACTAATAACCCGTTATCAGTGCACAGTGCGTTATTGATGTTCTGTATATCAATTTTTTAGACCGTCTTTATGGGTTTTTTAAGGTGTCCAAAAACTATTTTAATTCCAATGCCAACTTGTCAATGACTAACTATTTACTCATCATAATTAAGCCCCAACTCATCGTTAAAGGGCTTTAATATGATGATATATCTGTTACTTATATAGTGTGAAATATTCAGGAGTTACTAAGAATGGAACCATACCGTATTGCATTAATTGGTTTACTGACACATCTGATAATTTAAAAGTCAGTGGTTTATTGCCAAATTTAATTCTGCTTATTAATACTGGATCATTTTTAGATGTATCTCCTGTAAATGTCACGCCTAACGCAACTACCTTATCCATTTTCACGTTACCGGGCATAAGAATAATGCTGATACTAAAATCCATCTTTTGATGTGAATTTTTTTCTGCTTGCTTGATCCTTTTAATTACCCCTTCTGAAGCATAAACCCCCGCCAATATCTCTTTGTAAGAGAAGACCATTAGATCCGTATCAACAGTATTTTGGCCGTCTTCAACCTTGCCAACACCAACAGGTATTGAGAAATGGGCGAATGAATTAAGTTTTTGCTTATAACATTCAACATATTCCGCATCTCTGAAAATCTCAGGAACTTTATTTTTTAATTCTATCAATGACTTAGACTCTTTCCTTGAGTCTTCAAAATCATTACATGAAGAGACTTCGAAATTAATATCTCCTTTAACAATATTTTGCTCACTAGACAATAAGTTATCTGTATTTATTTTCGTTTCTAAATCAACCTTACAGCCAACTAATAAGGAAGATATAACGGCAACCATAAATATTTTTTTCATCAAAAAGCCCTTATGATAATTAAACAAAAATTTACAATTCTATTTAACCATCACAAGGGCTTATAGCAAGCAAAAATAAAGAAGAGGATTTTATTAAAGATAAGTGTTCTAAATTTTGTTAATTTAATTATATTTATATGGCAATATAAAACCATCAAAATAAGAGTATCTAATTACACGTCTTATTTAATCAATATAAAACCCACACTTACCACATCTAAGTTAACACTCTATTTTTAATTCTTTCTTTTAAATAATATCGGATAGTAAAATAAACTCAATTTAAGAAAGTCTTAATTAGACATATTAAAAATACATATTCTTTTAACATTAAATAAATAAACAGAATGTGTATTATATAATATTGCTTTGTTATTTATCCTCTAAAAAGGAATAATTTTATGAAAAAAGTATTACTTAGCCTTACTATGCTGGCGATAATATCTACGCCAGTGTTGGCTAAATCCCCTGTAGCTAACTTAAAAATCAACGGTGATATTAAGCCGCCAACTTGTACTATTAATGGGGCGACACAAAGTGATGTCCTTTTTGATTATGGAAGAATAAGCCCATCACTTATCCCTCAATCGAAAATTTACTCTTACTCTGGCATTGTAGCTCATAATGTCGTTACGGTTGAATGCGATGCAAAAACATATTTAACATTTGTTGCGTCTGATACTTATGGTGACACGGAATTAAGTGTTAATAATACGTCAGAATGGTTTCATTTAGTTGATAAAGCAAATCCTGAAAATACAGTTGGAGCGGCTGATTTCATATGGAGTGATGCTACGGTCGATGGTAAACCAGCATTTATTTCACGGGCAAACGATGTTGCAATTACAGGAAAAAGCTACAACAACGTCCTATACAAAGGGCCAACTAATGGTTGGACATCAGAACAACAATCAGGCGTTGATAAAAACGCCCTGGCTCTAATTCCAGGTGAAGTTTTCCAATCAAATTTCAGGCATGGTAATTCAAATGGCACCTTTATTTTATCTAAAGATGAATTAAGTAAAAAAGGAATAGATTTATCTAATGGTTTAGATTTTATCGGGGAGGCTGTTCTCACTTTTAACTTTGGTGTCTAATTTTTAGAATAATTGATAATCACAATATAAAGATTTATTATATTGTGATTATCTTTTTATATTAATATGAATGAATGTTATTTATGCTATCCTAGCTTTCTTCCTCTTCTTTCCGTCTGCATTTTTTCCGCTTTCTGTGCTTCTTCTATCTCACGCATTTTCACGAGAATAGAACCGTCCTCTATAACTGCAGAGTCGTTCCAAATAAGTGACTGTTTATTAACGTCGAGTGGCGTTTCAATACTGTTATCAACACAGCCCAATTTAATTGACAGAGAAAAGTAAAACTACGTCATGGAGAATGTATGCAAAGAGAAAGGAGTTTCCAAAACCACAAAAAACGAAAGCCGGCACATTTTTAGATTAGCCAGAGCATGTCTATGAAGAGTGGGTTAGAAGTGAAAAATGGTAATGCTAATTTGACCCGTTACTTGACCCGCATATCTCGCAGATTTTTTTAAAAATCGCATAAGGTGTTGATTTTAAATGGTACGCCCTACAGGATTCGAACCTGTGACCTACGGCTTAGAAGAACGTAGAGCATCATTTAACACCATGAAATAACTAGATTTATCCTTGTTCGCATTTAGTTTTGTGTCGTTACGTGTCGTTAATCACCTCACAATGTCATTGATGTGTCGTTGTGTACGACACAAAAATGACACACTCCAAAATTCTCCCACCCTGCTATACTCTCCAAAAACTAAATGGTTGTATGCATATCCACTACTGACCTAAATTTACATTAGTGCTAAACTCACCCATCAATTTTTATTATAGATAATTTAATATGCTCCAGTTATTTGCACGATACTTCTCTGTTGGCATTATTAACACTCTCTTGCATTGGGTAGTGTTTGGTATTTTTGTTTACTTAGTTACCACAACACAGGCTACTGCGAACCTGATCGCATTCATCGTTGCTGTTACCTTCTCCTTTTTTGCTAACGCTAAGTTTACATTTAAGAAGAAAGCAACTGGTAGGAGATACATTGCATTCACAGTATTCATGGGTGTGTTAAGTTATCTGACTGGATTTATAGCCGATAAACTCAATGCAATGCCAATAATTACCTTAGTTGCATTCTCAGCAATTAGTCTTGTTCTTGGATTTTTCTACTCAAAATTATTTGTCTTTAAAGGAATAGAGTAATGAAGATTTCTTTAGTTGTTCCAGTTTTCAATGAAGAAGAAGCAATACCTATTTTTTATAAAACGGTTCATGAAAATGAAGAACTAAAAAAAATATGACGTTGAAATTATTTTTATTAATGATGGCAGTAAAGATTCAACTGAAAATATCATCAATGCGTTGTCGTTAGCTGATGAGCAAGTAGTAGCATTAAGTTTTACTAGAAACTTTGGTAAAGAACCTGCACTTTTTGCAGGATTAGATCATGCCACTGGTGAAGCAATAATCCCTATTGATGTTGACCTTCAAGACCCAATAGAAGTTATCCCCCAATTAATAGAAAAGTGGAAACAAGGTGCTGATGTTGTTTTAGCAAAAAGAACTGACCGATCTACTGATGGTTGGTTGAAACGCAAAACAGCAGAATGGTTTTATAAACTGCATAATAAAATCAGCACACCAAAGATTGAAGAAAACGTGGGTGATTTCCGTTTAATGTCTCGTGAAACAGTTGAGAATATTAAATTGCTTCCTGAACGCAACTTATTTATGAAAGGTGTTCTATCTTGGGTGGGAGGGAAAGTAGATATCGTCGAATATTCTCGTGCTGAACGTTCCGCTGGTGAATCCAAGTTTAATGGCTGGAAACTTTGGAACCTTGCATTAGAAGGGATCACCAGTTTTTCAACCTTTCCACTCCGTATGTGGACTTATATTGGTTTATTTGTTGGCGCCATTTCATTTGTTTATGGTGGCTGGATGATTATAGATAAGCTGATTTGGGGAAACCCTGTGCCGGGATACCCGTCTCTTCTGGTTTCTATTTTATTTCTTGGTGGTATTCAGCTTATTGGTATTGGTGTTCTTGGTGAATATATCGGGAGGATATATGTTGAAAGCAAGAAAAGACCTAAATACTTGTTAAAGGACAATAAAAAATGATAAGTAAAAATAAAAACATTTTTTTTATGTTTATAATGGCATCATTAATTTTTTATTTCCCCATCATAAATAATGGTATTTATTATAGAGATGATTTACATAGAAACTTGACAGGTTATTACGGATGGGATGTGTTAGGGCGACCACTAGCTAATTATTTTTCAAGAATAATTACATCCAGTGGAGATTTTTTAATTGATATATTTCCGTTAAATATAATTTACTCATGTGTTTTTTTATCAATATCATGTCTTTTAATAAAAACAAATATACTAGATAAATATGAAATAAAAAACTCATCAATAATATCTTTGATATTTATATTAAATCCATTCTTCATTCAAAATATGATGTATAGATTTGATTCTATACAAATGTCATTTGCAATATTGTTATCCATTTGTTCATATACATACAAAAATAAAAGCTTACCATTATATGTTTTATTTTCAATAATATTTGGCGTGTTGTCTCTTTCTCTTTACCAACCTTGCTATAATATATTTTTAGCTATGATGTCCATTGATATCCTATGCATGGCTTTATCAAAAAAAAGCACCAAAGAAACATTTATAAATATTTACAAAAAATCTTTAATATTCATTGTATCCTACCTTTTATACTTAATAATAATTAAGTATATATTCTTAATATCAAACAGTAGAGGTGATTTAATAGAATTCGATCTGGATTCAATAATTATATTAAGTAAAACTTTTAATGATGTTCTAGATTTAATTTTCTTAATTTTTATTGATGATGGAAGTAAAATATTTTTTATTATATTATTCTCTTTATCTTTTATTTGTTATTCTTTTATTTTATATAAATATAAAAATCGCATTGGTTTATTATTTCTAATATTTATCTCTATAGTAATATTTTTTATTTCGTTACTTGGGCCTGCTATTTTTTTGAAAAACCCTCCAATAATGGCAAGGACTATTGTTACATTTCCCGTGCTTTTAATGTTGATATCAATACCTATATTATCAACAAATAATCTTAAATACTCTATTTTCATTATTATTATTCCACTAT
Organism: Proteus sp. MB838; assembly: GCF_054767435.1. Lineage (NCBI taxonomy): Bacteria > Pseudomonadati > Pseudomonadota > Gammaproteobacteria > Enterobacterales > Morganellaceae > Proteus > Proteus sp. MB838. The sequence continues at coordinate 5,121 of NZ_BAABMO010000018.1, read as the reverse complement.
TATCAATGAGTTACTACATATCTAATGCAGTATCATCTCAAAGAGATTATGAATCTTCATTCTTTGATATGATTAACTATGATATTTTGAATAAAATTGGAAGTGACTATGATAAAGTGATAATAACAGGAAAACCTAGCTACAGCAGAGCGACATCATTGATTATAAATAATCATAAAATTGTGGATATGTTTGTCACACCTGCATTTGGTTTTCAAGCATCATTTATGCTTACTCAAAAAGGTGTTATGCGAGTTGAGCCAGCATATGGTAAGGATAAAATATATAATGAATTTATTAACAAAATTAAAAATGATGGCGTAAAACCAATATCATGCAACAATGAATACTCTATATACTATAATGATAAAATCGTAGCTATAAAATTTGGTAAATGCTAATAAAGTGGGGTTATTAACCCCACTTTATATTAAATATTAAAAATACAAGCAGTATTGTCAGGACTAGAAAATAAAAACTCTATTATGAAAAAATTACGTGAGCTACTACTTGATAAATAAATGTTATTTTGCGAGTACGACAAAACGAAGTAATCATCATTTCCTGAAGAATTTACCTTTTTAAAAATTGATGTCCCATTAACTTTAGTGAGAATATACTCTGAAGAAGATTGTTTTGAATTATAATCAGTACTTATTATTTTAATTAAAACTTCACAGTTAGCCCCTGAGATTGATAGTATATTTTTTTCTATACTTATATTTCTAACATTGATTTTTCTCGTTATAAATCCATCTGGTATAGAAGTGCTACTATTTACCATATTAACATCTTTTGGCACTGAAAGAGATGAACCAAATCTGTCAAATCCACGATCCCTTGTATCAGATACGGCGTAATGTATTATCTTAGGATATCTATAATATTTACCTGAATCTAGTACAGCATGACCGATAGCATATGATGGTATACTATCATCCAAGAATAAAACAAACTCATTTCCTGATGGGTTTGTAACATATACAATATAATCATATTGGTCATCAAATTGATTATATGGAGCATATCCAGAAAAAGACGCGTTAAATCCAGAAGATAGTTCAATTAAATACCTATCTACAGCTTTAGATGACTTAAGGTTTGCTACTTGAATCCCACTTACATTCAACCCTCTGAAAGTATTCACTTTCAAATATTGCTCAACAAATTCTGCTCCATTGGATGCTAGAGAAACCCCTTTAACAATATCAAAAAAATACGCAATTTCAGTTCTTTCTCCAACACCATCACAACCATTACTAGACCAATTTGAATACCATAACTCGTTAGATACTTTATATCCAAATCGTTTACATGCCCTAGCCCAACAGTTTAGCATATTTAATGAAGTTGAAGTTCCTTTTATCCACCCACCTTCAGAATTTGGTCCACCAAAAGAAAAACCATCTCTACCATTATTATTAGATAATACCCTAATAAATGATGTCATATACATTGATACGTGTATACCATCTAAAATAGCATCCTCAAAACAGCCACCGATAAATAAACTATTTGCATACCAAAAATCATTACTGAATAAAACATAGTTTAATTTGTTACCACCACTAACCCCTAAAGATTCAATCCTTGCCCCCCAGTCAGATCTACCACATTCAATTTTTATTAATGATTCTCCCTCAATACCTCCTGTATATCTAATACTAGAATTTCTATCTCTTCCACCGAATATATTTACATTCCTTAACTTGCGTATTATTAAACAATGTTTCCCATCAGCATCTGGATTAAATGAGTTAATTCCAAAATATCTGTCATCATGGCTAGAGTTTGTAAACAGCAACGATCCACTAAACTCCATATATTCAATAGCTAATTGTATTGCCTCACGATTATCAGTTATTCCATTATCATCAACACCGCCAAAATTAAATATACTATGTGATTCATAACCAAAATTAGCATCACCAACACAGATCCATGATTCATCTGGTGATGAGTTGGGGCTAACAAAAATAGGTAATGAATCTCTATTCCTAACCGCATAATAGAAATCACCAAACTTAACACACTCCAAATCAGAATTTACAGTACATCCATCAATAAAGTTACCAATGCGAGTATATTTTGTCTTTGTAATTATTGATGATATTGAGGTGTTACCTACAAAAACATTATCGCCACCATGTTCACTGAGTAGGTCACCTCGTAGTTGGTCAGGGTCATACTTCAAAATATTTGGATAATAATGTTGTTGAGCACCATGGCTGTCATAAACAGCCATACTGTGACCTTCAACTGTCACGAATTTTGATATCTGACCATTGTAAACGGGGAATCCAGCCTGATTGATAATTAAAGGCTGAGACACAGGAATATGAGAACCATCTTCATTTTCTAAATAAACCTGAATTTGGTTTTCTGGTAATGTTGGATCTGTATCAATCTTGCCAATAAAAATCTTACCATTACTCGCCGCTTGGAATTTCTTTGCAAGAGTGAATAATTGTGATGGCATTGATACGACGACATTAGGGATAATATCAGACATTGCTTTCTCCAAGTGTGAGCAATCGCACCAGTTTTAATCTGGCGTATTTTGGACGTAAAAAAACCGCAATTAAGCGGTGTTGTTATTTTGTTGGCTGTCCATAGCCCAATTGATTAATTCCTGCTTTCAGCCTGCGTTCCAGAACTTAAACTTTGTGATATTGTAGAGACGGCTTTTTCAAACTTACTTGTTCCTGCCGGAGTTCCTGCTAATCTCATCACCGCCTCTCTAACTGGTTTGCTTTCATAAATGCGAGCTAGTACGCCATAAGTTCCAGCACCAATTGCGGTTGATGGTTTTATGGCCGCGCCTAGGCCAAGTATGAATGGGATTGCTTGCTGACCAGTTGGCGTTGTGACACCGGCTTTTGCGGCTTGTTTTGTTGCTTCTAAATACTTTTTCAAGCCATTTATATAAATAGCATCTTGACCTCTAAATGCTATCCCTGTTTGGTTTGACATAATATTTAGTTGCCTCAAGAACTGATCTGGAGAGTCTCCCGCTTTCTCAATTGCTTTACCAATAATGGCATTCCTCATTTGAGCGCGACCACGAGTGTCAACTGAGTTATATAAACTCCTAATTTCAGATTTGTTTTTACTAAATAAAATATTGTTAACCACCTCTGGAGTTAAATCACCTTTGGTTAAGATGTTCTTCAATCGAGTATTTAATATTTTATTTGCTTCATCTGCATAGATAGCATTGGCTTGGTTATATTTGCGTAAAGCATCAGCTCCTAAGTTTGATGATATTGCATCACTAGCGTCATCAGACATGGCTTTATAAACTCTATTTATCGCAGCGTCAGAGCGATTAGGCATAGCCATTCTTTCACCCTTAACGCCTTGTCTAAATTGAGTCCTTAAGTCTCTTAATTGAGAAATATCAACGTTACCAGATGCAAGCTCATTCCTGTAAGACTGCAATTTTGAGATGGTCTGTGTATCAGCAACCTCCCCAAGTTTAGATAATTTAGCTATTTCGCTATCAATCTGATTTATTGCTCGGTTAGGTGTGATAGGCACACCAGATAACTCATTCTGGATTGACTCTAACCTTTCACCAGCCGCCTGTTTTATTGTTGATGTTTTTCGCTTTAAACTCTCAACAACTTGGCTAGGATCGTACTCTCCAAACCTGTCTGCGAAATCACGAACAAGTTTACTCCTCGCCTCTTGTTGGTTTGAACGCAAACCTGCCGTACCAGCAAAAGGTATGTTTTCAGCAGCCCCTTGAGCTAACCTTCCAGTTTTTGATTGCGGAGGTACAACGTCAGTTGTGTATAAAGGAACATTATTCTGCTTAGCGAATTCCGACAGCTCAGATGCCTCTTGAGTTGGCTTACCGGTTGCTACCCGATAACCACTATTAACAAGCTTCTCTGCCGCTTTAAATCCACCTCCAAGTCCTGCTGATAATGCTGTTTGTAGTGGGTTAATATCACCACCGCCAGCCATGTTTACTGATGATTGTAATGCCAAGTCTGTTCCTGCTGATTTTGCGGTAGCGCCTAATACAGTTGATGCTCTCCCAGCTGGAGTGAATGCGGCCGCGTTCGCGATAAACGGCATGATATCTTCAGCTGATAGACCAGGCTTATTTAATGCATATCGTCCAGATGGTAAGTCAACTAACAGGTTCCCCTTTTCATCTTGAGATACCTTGCCTCCCATATTCCCGATCACTTTTACAAAGTCGTTGTCGTTGCCGAACATTTGCACCCAAGCCGCTTTCATTGCGTCAGTATTAAATGCATTCATTTCTGGCGAAGACATGATCCCCTCTAGCCCTTGAACTTCAGGAGTCATCTTGCTTTCACCAGTGAAGGCATCTATTACGTTTTCACGGAAACTTTTGGCGTCATCAGACGATTGCTGTAACCCTTGAGAAAGATTCTGGTTGATTTGCTTCATGCCGGCGATATAACTATTTTCTGGCTGTGCTGGTTGAGGGCCTTGTTCTTGTTGTGCCGATGCGTCGAACTGATCAAAAAAATTCCTTTCTTGCGGTAGGTATTCTTCTGCTTGTTGATTATGTAAGCTTTCGGCATAAGCTGTAGCGTCTTCTGGTGTTGAAAACATACCTAAGTGCTTACCTGTTCTTAGGTAGTTATCAATAGCTTCGTCGTCAGACATGATCCTGCCATCATCACTAACTGTGGGTATTAACACCTCCATTCCATCAATGTTTGCCGACAAACTCCTAACGGTACTTATGCTACCGTCTTCATTTTTCACCACTGGCCGATTATGAATATCAATATTACCTTTCTCAATCATACCATTAGGTAATTTTTGCTCATCAAATTGATCAAAGAAATTAGCCATGCAATTATCCTTATGGTAGATATCCGTATTTAGCTTTGAATTGAGGTGCTAATGATGGATCTTGCTTTAATGCTTGAATCGCTGCTTGAGGGGCTTGTTGTCTTGATTTCTGGCTTGATGGTGCACCTAGATTGGCGTTATTCCTTGAATTAAATGCCTTCGTGTATTGGTCAATTATTTTCACCGAATTCTGTAATGCTTCAGGGCTGGAATAATCAAGCTGAGGCATTGACTGGAAGAACATTTTTGCTTCTGCAACCGTATTAATCCCACTAGCCC